>CALBRY010000624.1 GCA_937927665.1 uncultured Chloroflexota bacterium | reverse complement strand
GTGCTTTTTCCCGCGCCGTTATGCCCGATCAAACCGACCGATTCGCCTTTATGAACCGTGAATGTCACCGCTTGCAGCGCCCAGAAAATACCATGTTCCGCTTCCGGTGGTGATTTCATCCAGCGGCGCGCCAATGCGCCCGCCTCATGCCGCAAACTGGCGCGGTGTTCGTTTTGTTGATAGCGTTTCCAAACATCGGATGCGATGATGACGGGCTGAGGTTCAACCTGTACGGGGTTCGTGGCACTCATTATACAAAATCCGCCAATAGCCGTTCATTCGCCTTGAAGTACTGGTATCCAATCACCACCATGACCACCCCCATCACTGCCGTAAAATACAAACTCACCCAATCCGGCGCATGTTGATACGCGATCACATCCCGGAAGGCTTGAATCAGCGGCGCTAACGGGTTGAGCAGCACCAACAGGCGCAGTTCTGCCGGGTAAAAATCGAGCGGGTACATGATCGGTGTCAGATAAAACAGCAGTTGAAGCACGACAAAAAGGAGCTGTGGAATATCGCGGATCAGCACGGTGAAGTAGCCGAGCAGCAGCGCCGGACCGAGCGTGAAACAAACCGTCAGCGCGAACAGAATCGGCAGATATAGATAATTCCATGTCGGCAGACTGCCCGCCATCAAGCTGATCACGATCAGCGCGATGAACATAAATCCGGTATCGATCGCCGTTTCGCCCAACCGGATCAGCACCAGCAGTTCACGCGGAAAATAAATCTGGTTGATAATGCCCATCATCCCCGTGATCGAACCGGCGGCATTCATCAAAGATTGGTTGAAGAATGACCACGGCACGAGCGCCGACAAGAAAAATGGGATGAACGATGCATCCCCGATCTCGATTCGGATGATATACGAAAACACCAGCGAAAGAATCAGCGCTTGCGCCAGCGGCAGCAAGATGATCCACAAGACGCCGAGAAGCGCCTGTGAATAACGCGCCTGTACATTGCTGCTGATCCAGATCGTCAGCAGGTGACGATGTTTCACCAGTGCTTGCACGCTCTCCCGAAAACCACCCCGGCGATCCTTGATCACGGCGGCGGGCAGCACAAGCACGAACAGCCCCAACCCGCACGCGGCGATCACGAAATAGCCAATCTGGAGCGTTGAAACATCAGGAAGCAGCGCCACAATCACCACACAAGAGAGCGCGAGCGCCGCGAGTAACTCCGCGAGGCTCGCGAACGGCATGCGGCGAAACAAGACGGCGATCACGCCGCTGCACGCAAACAAAATCGCATACAGGGCGGGCGGCTGTGCGATATACGCCGCTGGCAGCGGCTCACCGAGCGGAAGCTGCAAACGGAACTGCACGGCGATCAGCATCGCCCCGAACAACAGCGAAAAGGTGCGAAGAACAACACTCATGAACAGTCTTGAATCCCTCTCATCCCCTGAGCGGCTGACCTGATGCGGATCGTTATCGACGGAATTATCTTTGAACTGAACCCGACCGGAGGCGTTGCCCGCCTGTATCGTGAAGTACTGCCGCGTCTATGCGCTTTGGACACGCTGCACATTGACCTGATCACCGAACGGCATCTCCCGATCATCGAAGCGCCCTGTATCAACCCGCTCAGGCTCAATCCCCCGATCCGGCGTTTGATCCGTCCGCGCCGCATGTTCGCCCCGATTTTGCCATCCATCGTCAATCGAGCGCTTGACCGTGCGACCGCATCTTTACGCCAGCATATCTGGCATTCGACCTATTACACACTGCCCCCGCGCTGGACGGGTGCGAAAGTATTCACTGTCTACGACATGCTTTACGAACGCTACCCGCATTTGTTCACCGGGCAAGAAGATCGGATGCACCGCCGCGAAAAACAGCGCTGTTTACGCGCCGCCGATGCGATCCTGAGCATCTCGCACGCGACCGCCGCCGATCTGCAAACCTATCTCGATATTGATCCCGCAATAATCCACATCATCCCGCTTGCCTACAGCGATGTGTTCCGCGTCCTCCCGGAACAGTCCGCACATCGGGACGAACCCGCACCCGGTCAGCCGCCGTATCTGCTCTACGTGGGCGAGCGGCGAAGTTACAAAGGATTCGACACGCTGCTTGAGGCGTATCGCAGTTGGAAACACAATCACAATGTCAAGCTGATCGTCGTCGGGCGGGAATGGTCAGCGGCAGAGCGGCGCATGCTCGCTGCATACGGGATTGCGGGTTCGGTGGAACTGCGGCGCGGCGTGGACGATGATGCACTGGCGCAATTATACAACAAGGCGCTTGCCTTCGTCTTTCCCTCATTGAGCGAAGGATTCGGCATCCCGCTCCTAGAAGCGGCGGCATGCGGCTGTCCGATTGTCGCCTCCCGCATTCCCTCCACCAGCGAAGTGATGCAGGACTGCCCGTTCTATTTTGAAGCGGGAAGCGCCGAGAGTCTGCGGGCGGCGCTGGATCAGCTCGTCGATTCCGCCGCCGAGACGGCTCGCCGTGTGCAGCAGGGAATCGAACGCGCCAGCCAGTATTCATGGGATCGCACCGCACGCCAAACCCTTGATGTCTACCGCGCCTTACGCTGAACATTCCATCGCTGAACTTCTTCGCGCAGCAGTCCTAGCACAAAGCGCGGGTTGTAGATCACATAACGCCGCCACAGCCGCCTCGGTTCTTGCACGAGGCGGAACGCCCATTCAAGTCCGGCGCGGCGCAGGATCGGCGGCGCTTGCCGTTTGCGCTTCGTCAAAAAATCAAACGCCGCGCCGACGCCGATCATCAAGCAGGGCAGTCGATCGCGGTGCGCCGCCATCCATAAATCTTGCTTGGGTGATCCCAACCCGATCCACAGGACATCCGGCGCGGCGGCGCAAATCTGCGCGATCACTGCCTCATCAATCCGCCCCGATTCGACCGCTGGCGCAAGCGTCCCCGCGACTTGCAGCCCCGGAAATCGATTTTGCAGGGTTTCGGCAAGCGCCGCCGCCACTCCCGGCGCTCCTCCTAGGAAATAATGCCGCGTGCCGCGCTTTGCGGTTTCGGCGCACAACGCTAACATGATGTCCGGTCCGTATACGCGCTGCGCGTCTGGAAATCCGCGCCGCCGCTGTACCCACACCAGCGGCATGCCGTCCGCCGTGACCATATCGGCATTTTCCAGTGCCGCGCGCACATTCGGCTGATCTTTCGCCAGCATCAGCGTATAAACCGGACACGCCGTGACATAGCGTCCTTTGCGTTCACACGCCCATTCACCCAGCAGCGCGATCGCGTCGTCAAACGGCTGTGCATGGACATTCACGCCTAGGATCGACACGCGGGGCGGCACGGTCGCAGGGCATATCATAAGCGCCGTGCCGATCGGATGCCGGGTTGAAACGCATAACCGGGGATGAACTGCCATGTGTTGTGCCTCTCATCACATCGTAAGCGCGGTACAAACGGCGCGGCGGTGACCATCAACGCGCCCCGCAGCGGCAGTGTGAACAGCCGCGCCGCCGCTGGAATCCGCACACCGATTTCACGATAGTAGCGCCCTAACTGGGCTGTCTTTTGCGCGCGATGCACGCGAAATGCGCCGAATGTTGTTTGCGCGGTGACAAGATCGGCATGAGCGGCGAACCGCTGCCATAATTCATAATCCATCGCGTAGTGTTTGTCCTCATTCACGTAGCCCCCCGCTGCATCCCACAATTCGCGCCGCCAAAACGTTGATTCTTGCCGCACGAATCCCAATAACCGCCCGTGATGCCACCCCCGCTTGATCAACGGGCGAAACATCCCCGGCGTTCGGATGATCCGCAGATTCCCGCCGTTTTCATCCATGTTTGCGCCCCAACTCGTGATCCATGCGATCTGCGGGTAGCGCGCGAAAATTTCCCCGACCGCGCGCAGCGTCCCCGGCAGCAAAATGTCATCGCTGTTCAACCAGCCGAAAATCGACCCTGTCGCGCATGCGAATCCTTTGTTGATCGCCTGTGCTTGTCCCGTATCCGGTTCGCTCACCCAATGGCTGATCCGCGTGGCATAGCGTCTGAGAATATCGGGGCTGCCATCCGTCGATCCGCCGTCGATCACAATGTATTCCAACGGCGCGTACTGCTGATTAATCACCGATATCAGCGTTTGTTCGAGATACTGCGCTTGATTCAACGATGGGGTGACAAGAGAAATGCTCGGGTAATGACTCATCACACGCGCTAATCATCAATCCTTCACTAGGTTGTATCCCGCGTGGCGAGTTGGGAGTTCGAAAGGGGAGCATAGTGGCAAAGATGAGCAGGATTTACTAATAGTAGACGCTCCCCTTGCCCGAAACAACCGTCAAAAAGTCACGGGAATCCGCCGTAATTCCTATGATTTCGCAACTTTACAAGCCCGTGCATACAATGTGAGGTGTTTCACAATCACACCGCAGTGCGAGGATTGCCATGCCGCCCATCATCCAGCTTTCCGCGTCGGAACTCCTCCAGCAAATTCGGATCGGTGCGCTTTCTGTCACCGATGTTGTGGAAGCGCATATCGCCCAGATCGAGCGCGTGAATCCGTCGCTCAATGCCGTGGTGACCCCGCTGTTTGATCAAGCGCACCGTGCCGCCCATGAAGCAGATGCACAGCGCGAACACTTAAGCGAACTGCCGCCGCTGTTCGGTTTACCCGTGACGATCAAAGACTCGCTGGATGTTGCCGATGCTCCGGCGACATGCGGCATGCTTGCCCGCCGTGATCGCATCGCGCCGCAAGATGCGGCAGTCGTCGCCGCGCTCCGCAAGGCGGGTGCGATTGTGCTCGGCAAGACGAACGCCCCCGAAGTCTGCTGGTCGCAAGAAACAAACAATCTGCTCTACGGACGCACCAATAACCCATGGAATCTCGCGCACACCGTCGGCGGATCGACCGGCGGCGAAGCGGCGATCATCGCCGCGTGCGGGTCGGCGCTCGGCATGGGATCGGATATTTCGGGCAGTATTCGAATGCCCGCCGCCTTTACCGGCATTGTCGGATTACGCCCCACAAGCGCCGCACTCGAAGAAACCGGGCATTATCCGCTGGTGTCGGGCAGATTGGCTGATCTTGAGGCGGTTGGACCGATGGCGCGCCGCGTCGAAGATGTAGCGTTGGCGTTCGCCGTCTTGACCGGTCGCCCGTACACGCCGCCTGATCCCGCCGTGCTGCGCGGGCAAAAAGTCGCCTACTGGTTCAACGGCGGGCTGACATTCGCTGATCCGAACATTCGCCGCGCGGTCGTCGGCGCGGTCGAAGCACTGCGCGGCGCGGGCATGACTCCCACAGCGCGCACGATTCCGCCGCAGGTGCGTTTCGCGCAAATCGGATGGCTCTCCTACCTTGATCGGGACGCCCGCCGCGCGATCGATCAAGCCTTTATGCAGCCCGGCGTTTTTGCAGAAATCCGAAATCACCTGCGCGGCAAACCGACCGTCGCCTATGGATCGCTGCATTTTTGGCAGGCGGCGATGATGTCAATCGTATCCGAGCGTGTGTTTAATGGTGTGCGCTGGCGCGAAGCGATCAACCGCCTTGTGACCGCGTGGATCGACGAGGGTGGGGTGATTATCAGCCCGATATTCCCGACGACTGCGCCGAAGCATCAATGGCAGTTTTTCGCACCGTTCACGACGATTCCCTATCAGCAGTGGGTGAACCTCGCCGGACTGCCGGGATTAACCGTACCAACCGGAGTCGCACCGAATGGACTGCCAACCGCCGTACAGGTTATCGGCGCACATGGGCGCGAAGATGTGATCCTCGCCGCTGGAATGGTGATTCAGCAAGCACTGACCCCCATCTGGAATGCACCCGCGCTTGTATCCGGGCAAGCCGCAAGTGTCGCGGAGAAAGATCGGCTATAGTTACGGTTCAACCAGCTAAGACTATGAGGATTGCCCATGAGACGCCTCTTGAGTATCGCCATCCTGTGTTTGACCCTGATTATCGGCAGCACTGCTTCCGCTCAGGATGTGCCAACCCGTGATCAGCTTCCGCCCGGCATGTGGCATCAAATTTCCCCCGGCGGCGCGACCACTTGCGGACACGGCGCACCTTACAGCTTTTTCTACCGGGATAATCCCGGTCAAGACCTGCTGATCAATTTTCAGGGCGGCGGGATGTGCTGGAACGGTCAGACGTGTTACACCCCCACCACCACCTTTGACGATGCCGTGCTGCCCAACGATTCGGGCGATAATCCAGCGCTGAACG
>CALBRY010000623.1 GCA_937927665.1 uncultured Chloroflexota bacterium | reverse complement strand
CGGCGAAAAGATGTGGATCAGCCTTGCGAGCAAAGCCCATCATTTCCTTGTGGTCGCCAAGCACAACCCCGGCGGCTCACCGCTTCACACCACCATGAGCGCTTTCATCATCACCAATGATATGCCCGGTGTCACCACAGGCGATATTCACGGCAAGCTCGGCGTGCGCGCTGGTTCGACGGGCTGGATCAAGATGGAAAATGTCGAAGTTCCGGTCGAAAATCGTCTCGGTGAAGAAGGCGAAGGCTTCAAGATCGCCATGTCGTGCCTTGATAACGGGCGTTACACGGTCGGCGCAGGCGCAACCGGCTTGATCCGCGCGTGTCTTGAAGAAAGCGTCAAGTATTCACAGGAGCGCGTCACGTTTGGCGTGCCGATCGCGCAGCACCAGTTGATTAAGCAGAAGATCGCTTACATGCGCCTGTGGTACGATCAAGCGTCGATGATGATGCACCGCGTCGGATGGTTGAAGAATCAGGGTGTCCGCAACACCAAAGAAACATCCCAGTTTAAATGGTTCGCCACCGATCAAAGCGTGCAAGCCGCGCTCGAAGCCGTGCAGATTCACGGTGCGTACGGTTTCAGCGATGAATACCCGGTCGAACGTTATCTCCGCAACGGCAAAGGCGCGGTGATCTACGAAGGCACGAGCGAAATTCATCAGTTGATGCAGGCAGATTATGAGTTCGGCTTCCGTGAAGATCGTCCGCTGCGCTGCGAAGCCCCGGCGTATGATCCTGTCTCTTGGCAGTCCGAAGCTGAAGCAGCACGCTAAAAAAGCGGAAAGAAATAGGCATCTTCGCGCCAATGCGAAGATGCCTCGATCCACCAACAAAATCTCCCTCAGTACAACCCTTAATCGTTTCACAATGACTTTTTGCAGTTTAGGGGAAAATGAACCAAAATTAACCTCCAGCAGTAAGCTGTGCATGTATGACACGCTATACCACCGGAGGAACATTGTTATGAAAACTGCTCGTTTTGCCCTGCTAATTCTGGCACTGGCGCTTGCGCTGTCGGTCGCCGGGGGCATTTTTGCACAGGAACCGGTCATCCTGACCACCGGTCGCCAGATGGGTTCGAGTGATATCCCGACCGTTGACCCTGCGCTGGCGGAAGATGTGCCGTCGGTACAAATCATCGCGGAACTCTTCCCGGAACTGGTTCGCATTAACGAAGAGAGCGCTCTGCCCGAAGCGGGTATGGCAACTCACACCGTTTCTGATGACGGCTTGGTCTACACGTTCAGCATCACCCCGGAAGTCCCGTGGGTGCGTTATAACGCCGATGCTGGCGCGGTCGAAGTGATCACCGATGAGAGCGGCAACCCCCGCTATGTCACCGCTGCCGACTATGCCTATGGCATGCTCCGCACACTCGACCCGAATACGGCTGGACCCTATCAGTACGTCCTTCTCCCGTGGATCGCGGGTGGTCCCGAATTTGGTTCGGCTGACCCCGCCACCGCCGATATGGAAGCCCTCCGCGCTGCCGTCGGCTTGAATGTTGTCGATGATTACACCCTCGAAATCACCGTCGTCCAGCCGTCTGCTGTGACGCAGATGATTTTCGGTCTGTGGATCACCGCCGCGCAGCCCCAGTTCGCGATCGACGAATACACCGATTTCTGGATCGATCCCGAAAATATCGCCACTTATGGTCCGTTTGCGCTCAAAGAATGGCAGCGTGGTGACGGCGGCAGCTTGACTCTGATCAAGAATCCGTTCTTCCCCGGCAGCAACGCCATCCCCGCCGCGCAGATTGATGAAGTGGTTTTCCGCTTCCTCGATGAAGAAGCCCAGCTTACCGAATTTGAAGCCGGTACACTCGATATCGCTGAAGCACCGGATGGCGCAACTGAGCGTATCCTCGCTGATGCCGATCTCACCGCCGCTTATTTCAGCGGACCCGGCACCTGCACGTATTACTACGGCTTCAACGTCGAAATGCCGCCGTTCGATGATGCCCGCGCTCGCCGCGCCTTCTCGATGGCAATCGATCGTGAAGCGATCACCACCAACGTCGTCACCGCAGGTCAGCAGCCCGCGCCGTTCTTCGCGCTGCCCAGCCTTGCCGCCGCGCCGACGGGCGAAGCCTTCCCGGATCTCGGTATTCACTCCGATGCCGCCGCCGCTCAGGCACTGTGGCAGGAATATCTGACCGACACCGGCGTTGATCCCGCCAGCCTCCAGATCACCCTGCTTCACAATGAAAGCAGTCTGCACAGCAGCATCGCGCAGGCAGTCCAGCAGATGTGGGCGGATACGCTCGGCGTGACGATTCAGATCGCCACTTCCGACTTTGCCACCTACCTTGATACACGCGGCGATTACAACCTGTATCGCGCTGCCTGGTGCTTCGACTATCCGGATTCGCACAACTACTACTACGATGCGTCTTTCCACAGCGATCTGCTGGCGGAAAATGACACCCATTGGAGCAATGCGGAATTCGATGCGCTTGTTGATCAGGCATTTGTCGCCGGAACCGTTGAGGAACGTACTGCCCTCTACGCACAGGCGGACAACATCCTCGTCAACATCGATGCGGCAATTGCGCCTGTCTATTTCTATGTGACCAACGACTTGACCGCGCCGGGAATCACCCGCACGCACTCGCTGATCACCCGCGAATACTACGAAAAGTGGTCGGTCGGACAGTAAGACCGTGTCACAGGTGGTTTTGTAATTGGGGGGGCGGGTCTGATGATCCGCCCCTCTCCTATTCGGGGATCAGGCTATGGCAGCATTCATCATCCGACGATTCATCTGGATGATCGTCGTACTCTTCTTCGTCTCGGTGATTACGTTCACGCTTCTCCGGCTCGTACCCGGCGGACCGTTTAACAACACTGAGCGCGGTGTGCCGGAACAAGTGCGCCGCAACATGGAAATAAAATACGGGCTGGATCGCCCGTTCATCGAGCAGTATCTCCGCTACGTGGGTGATATCCTCATTCCTCACATCACCGATGATACATGGCGGCGGTCAATCACTGACGATTATTTAATCAACGTTGAACTCCCGATATTGGGCGAAGACGTTGCATTCCGCTGGATGAATTTCGGTCCGTCACTGCGAACCCGCAGCCGCACCGTCAACATGATTTTTGAAGAAAACTTGCCGGTTTCCTTCCAACTCGGTTTAGCAGCAATGGCGGTTGCCATGTCGATTGGCATCCCGTCGGGCATTATCGCCGCACTGCGCCGCAATACCGTCGCGGACTATGCCAGCATGGGGGTTGCTATCATCGGGGTGAGTATTCCGGTGATCATCATGGGTCCCATATTGCAGTATGCCTTCGCGGTCAACTGGAATATCTTCCTGCCGACCGGATGGGGGACACTGCAAACCATGGTTTTACCCTCGTTCGCCCTCGGATTTGCACAGTCGGCGCTCCTCGCTCGGCTCACACGTGCGAGTCTGCTTCAGGTGATGAACGAGGATTATATTCGCACTGCCCGCGCAAAGGGCTTGAGCGAACGTATGGTCATCCTCGCCCACGCGCTGAAAAATTCGCTCATTCCTGTGGTCACCGTGTTGGGTCCACTGTTCGCCGCACTCCTAACCGGAACATTTGTCACCGAGACGATCTTCGGCGTGCCGGGAATGGGGCGCTATTTCGTCACCAGCGTGACCAACCGCGATTATCCGGTGGTCATGGGAACAATTCTGCTGTATGCATTCTTCCTTGTGCTGGCGAATACGATCGTCGATCTGATGTATGCGTGGCTCGATCCGCGCATCCGGTATAACTAAGGGGTGCGGAACGATGGCAGTCGCAGATAAACGACAAGAATCTAATCCGGGCGCGGAAATCGCGAAGATCAAAACGCCCGTCAAAGGCACAAGTTTATGGTCGGACGCTTGGCGGCGTCTGCGCCGAAACAAATTGGCGCTCCTCGGCGGCGTCATCATTCTTTTGGCGATCCTCGTGGCGCTGTTCGCTGATGTTCTCGCGCCGCGTCCCTTTTCGCAGCAGATTCTTGCGGATCATGACACGGTGCCGGAATGGGTCACCGTTCTGTTTCCGAGCATGGTTCCTGTTGAGGATGGCGGATTTATCGTCATCAACAACAATTACACGCTCGGCGCGGACAATCTGGGGCGCGATCTCCTGAGCCGCATCATCTACGGGACGCGAGTTTCGCTGCTCGTCGCATTCGTCGGACCGCTGGTAGCGCTCTTGTTCGGGACAACCGTCGGCTTGGTGAGCGGTTACATGGGCGGGCTGATCGATAATCTGCTCATGCGCTTTGTCGATATCATGTACGCATTCCCGACCCTCTTGTTTGTAATCTTGCTCCTCGCTTTCTTTCGATCCAGTGTGGCGCAGCCTGAGCCGGGGTCATTTTCGGCGGCGATCGCCAACCTTGACCGCGCATCGGGCGGGATGTTGTTCGTGTTCGCGGGGATTGGTTTAACCTCGTGGATGAATCTGGCGCGTCTGGTGCGCGGTCAGATTTTGAGTGTACGCGAGAAAGAATATATTGAGGCGGCACGCTCAGTCGGAGTCGGCACACGGGGAATTATGTTCCGCCACATGCTGCCGAACATCCTCGGACCGATCATCGTTGCCGAAACGCTCACGATCCCGACGTACATCAGCTATGAAGCATTCCTCAGCTTCATCGGATTAGGCGTTCAACAGCCTACGCCGAGTTGGGGCAGTATGATCGCCGAAGGTGCACGCTCGATTAGCTCCTATCCAAATCAAGCGATTTTCCCGGCGGTGGCGCTGTTCTTGGTCATGTTTGCGTTCAACTTTTTGGGCGATGGCTTGCGCGACGCACTTGATCCCCGCATGCGCGGCATCGACTAGACGTATCGAACGCAGTGTCCATTTGAATCACAACGCGAATCACAAAGAGCGCAGAGATTTTTGTCTGCGCTCTTTGATTTGCGATAGAGTGAGGGTGACGTTCTCTTACACAATCGGCTTAGATCGCCTGAACAACAATACCGGCATCGCAATCCCGATCGTGATCGTTCCCAGAATGATCCCCGTCTTGGTCAAGTTGATCGCCGCTTCGTTCAGGTAAACCAATCCCATATCGCCTGTCGCGTTGCTTAAGCGGATCAATCCGAGCATCCCCCGGTATGCGAACACCCCGGGAACCATCGGAATCGACGCGCTTACGGTGAAGATCAGTGCCAGCGTTTTATAACGGTGTGCGAAGTATTCGCCCATAATGCCGATCATCAGCGATCCGATCAGCGTAGCGGGTTCGATATTCATTCCCCCGCCCATCAGCAGGTCACGCACAACGCGCCCCACCGCCCCACCGATCGCGCACGCAAACAACAAACGCGGCGGCACATTGAACAGAATCGCAAATCCTGCTGCCACAACTCCGGACAGCACCACATCTTGCAGGAAGATTCCCAGCGTTTCCGGTGACATGATCATAGCCCCTCCACGCCGATCAACAGCATCGCCAGCAGCAGCCCAAGCGCAATTGACATTGCGATGAGCATCCCCGTAAAACCGCGCGCAAAGCCCGTGATCAGATGCCCCCGGATGATGTCCTGCATCGAGTTAATCAGCGGTACGCCGGGGACAAGCATCAGCACGCTTGCCGAAAGCAATTGCAGCGGTGTCGTCGTGATTTGCAGACGGATCATGATACTGGAGATCACTCCCGCCACAAACGCCGTCGCCGTCACGTTGATCAGCGGGTTAAAATAATGGTGTTGAAGTTCTTGCCGTACATACATCGCCACCGATGAGGCGATAAAGGTTGCTCCGGTCGCCGCCAGATCGCCGCCAAGCAGACGGCACAATCCGGCACATGCTACCCCTACCCACGCGATCACGTACCAGCGGTTATACACGCGGCGGATCAACGAGATCCGTTTTAGCTCGGCGCGCACTTCAATGCGCGTTAACTCGCCGTGTTCCACTTGCAGGAGCAGTGTTTCCGCTTCTGCCAGAATTGTCATATTCACGCCAATGCTGACCACACGGCGAATTTTGGTGCGGAACTCATCCCCGCTGATCGTCGTAGCGACGATCGCATTCGGTGAAATGAGAATATCCAACCAATCCGCGCCGAGTGCCGTGCCCAAACGATGCACCGTCCGTTCGATCCGGTCCGTGTGCGCGCCATACTGCAAAAGCAACTGCCCCATCCACAAACTGAGGTCAATTACATCGCGCAGTTCTTCCCGGTCAAGGGGGGGTCTTGACCCCGGCGGATGCAGCGGATTTTCCGAAACGCCATCGATTGTGGCGAGATCTTCTGTTGTCACATACACCTCGATTATTCACACAGCGAACTGCTGCCAGTATAGTTTAGCGATGCTGATGTGTCTGTGTATCGTCTATCAGGTAGAATCCTGACGCTAATCAGCATTTGAGCCTTTTCATAGGGAGTTTCAGATGAATGCACCGCTGGCACAGATCCCAGAGTCACATCGCGATCTGCTGGAAAAAGCCATCGTCGTCACGCTTGTGACTGTCATGCCGGATGGGCAGCCACAAGCGACCCCCGTCTGGTGCGATTTTGAGGATGGATATCTTCGCATCAACACCGCGCGCGGACGTCAAAAAGACAAGAACATGATGTCCCGCCCCAAAGTTACCGTCCTTGCCGTTGATCCGACCAATCCCTACCGCTGGATCGAAGTACGTGGATTGGTCGCCGATATGAACCCCGATCAAGCCGTCGCAATCGGTCATATTAACAAACTGAGCTTGCTCTATCGCGGGTACGAGGACTACTATAAGAATATGCCCGAACGTCGCGGCAGAGAAGAACGTGTCATGATCCGCATTAAGCCCACTCGCGTCGTCATCGGCGGTTGATATGTCCATTCTCGCCCTCTCCTCGCTTAGCCGTATTATTGAGGAGAGGGTTCAAAGAACACCGGGCTATTGAGCCGCAATGCGCTTTACCAATCGCACGCCAAGTGTTAAGATGACCCTATATCTAAACGTTCAATGCACGATTTCACAACCCTTAACTGAAATTTGTAAACCGTGGCGTTAAGATAGATCATCGGGTGTATGTGATTGGATAACAGGGATCAGGAATGCAGCACATGGCTTTCTCAGCAGTTCAAATTCAGGGTGATGTTTTGCATGTTGAAGCCTGCGGACACCTTGAGGGATCAGAAATCGAACTTCTCCTGATGTCGATCCGTGAATACGCCGAACTCGTCCTCGGCGCGCCTGTTTTGCTCATCATTGATGCGCGTCGAATCGAGTTCATCAGCGCTACAGCGCGCTTTGCGATTGCGGAAGGTGGTCGCCAGAGCTACCTGAAAGGCATCCATTTTACGCAGTGTGATCCCCTGTTGGCACAAACGCTGCGCGCGATTCAAGTCCTCGCGCCGCGCACCCGCATCGATTTTGACGAAACCGGCGCACCACCCGCCCAGTAGCTGTTGTCCAGTTCCATGGCGATCACGCCTTTTTCCTAGTCTCTCACTCATCACTTGCCCGATCCCCCTTGATCCCGTATAACTAGAAGGGACTTAACAAGCGGTAGGGACACGAGCGTGAGCGCAAATCGACCGGTTGACGACCTGATCGGCAAAACACTGGGGCAGTTTGAAATCCTTGAAGAGATCGGGCGCGGCGGTATGGCAACGGTGTATCGTGCGCGCCAGAAGTCGATCAATCGCGTGGTTGCGCTCAAGGTACTGCCGCCGTCACTGCTCCATGATCCGAGCTTTTACGAGCGTTTCACGCGCGAAGTCGATGTGATCGCCCATCTTGAACACCCGCACATTGTCCCCATTTACGATTACGGCGAAGCCAACGGTATCCCGTTTATTGCCATGCGTTATCTCGCCGGGGGAAGCATCGCCGCGTGGATACGAAAGGGTGTGCCAGCCATCGCCCAGATCGAGCGACCGCTCTCACAAGTGGCACAAGCGCTCGATTATGCACATCTTCAAGGCATCATTCACCGCGATCTCAAGCCGGGAAACGTCCTGCTCGATGAGCATAACAACGCTTATCTGACCGACTTCGGCATCGCCCGCGTGATCAACAGCAACCTGACGGGCAGTGCCATCATCGGCACGCCTGCGTATATGAGTCCCGAACAGGCGAACGGGCAGCCCATTGATGGGCGCTCTGATGTTTATTCAATCGGCATCGTCCTATTCGAGATGCTGACCGGACGCGAGCCTTTTTATGCTGATACTCCGCTCGCGCTCATGCTCAAGCATCTAAATGAGCCTACGCCCTCTGTGCGCGAATACCGCCCCGAACTCCCGACGCAAATTGAGTGGGTGGTCTACAAGACAACCGCCAAACGTCCAGAGGAACGTTATCAGACAGCGGGTGATGTTGCCCGTGCTTTTGCCGAAGCTGTGCGGATGGCATCCTTCGAGCAGGGTTCGAGTGATCACCCGACGATCCCGCCAACATCGACCAACCGCTTAACACCGCCGCCGATGACGCCGCGACCGCCCACGCCTCCACCTACTCCGGGTAGAGCGGATGACCGCACCATCACACCTGCCAATTTAACACCGCTCCCTAGAGCGACTCCGCCTGCGCAGTACGGCGTGCATTCCGATCCACCCACTATGACGGATGTCGGCACAGCCGCCGCCGCGATCGGGGGAGTTGCTGCCGATCAACCGACGACTCAAGGTGCGGCAGTTGTACCGCATAAGCGCAGTATCGCGCCCATTGTCATCGGTGGGGTGCTTTTGGTGATCGTGTTAGTCGGCGCGGTTATCCTCTTGATTCAGCCGCCGCCGATGCCCGTTGATGTCCCATTTGCGACTCCGTTTCCCGGCGCGCAAACCATCTTGACCGAAATCACGCGGATCAACGTGCCGCAGTCGTGGTCACAAACGCAAACGAACGATGGGGAGCGCCGTTTCGTTCGCTGGTATGATGGCGATCAGGCATTTTTCAGCCTCGGAATCGTCAATGCCGATATTACCTCTCAAGCGAGCTTTGCCTACGCCGTTGAGCGCTACGAAGTCCGGTACTATGAAGGACAGGATTGGCTCAACGAATTTGATCTCCAGTTCACCGATGAAGGCTGGCAGCGCGTCAGCTACCACGCGATCAACGGCGCGCCTGACGCGCAGTTCGCCCCCGGTCAGCTTGATGTCTTTTATCTGCGCCGCGATCCGTATCTCGTCGCCGTCGAAACCTTCACGGCGTACACCACAGGCGACACTTACCTTCAAACCTTACAGGCAGTTTTAGACAGCCTGCACATCGAGCAGTCTTGATGACCCTACGCGCCTTTCTCTTTCTCACGCTGATCCTCTTTCTCGCCGCGTGTGATCAAAGCACCGTTCAAGATTTAGAGGACGTCCCGACTCTCGCTTCGGTCGAGGAGATGCAAACCGCTCTCCCGCTGACTCAAAACGCGCCGCCGCCGCCTTACAATCTGCCGGTGACAGCTTTCACGCGCATTGATAACCGCCTTAACGAACTCGCGGGATGGCGCTACGTCGTCAGCCTCGAATTTACCGGCGTTGTCGCACGTACGCCGCGTGAAGTCACCGCATCCGCAAGCGCCGAATCATGGTTTAACCAGCTTTCCCGCGCACGCCGGATTGTGGTCACTTCCAGCGGTGATCTATTCGGGGAGACGGGCGGCATCGATTACGAAGCCGTGCGCTTAGGCGATGATTCCTTCCTCGTTCAAAACGGCGCGTGCAGTGTCAATCTCGCTAATGAAACGGGCAGCGCACAATCTGCCGCTGATCTCGGCGCGGGCTTGCTGATCGGTGGGGTCAGCCGTGCCGTACCCGCAGGCAGACAAGCGACCCTCAATGGTATTCCGGTTTACGGCTATGCCTTTGAGCCTGCCGATCTCAGCCTGCCTGCCGTGCGTCTTGCTGATGGCGGCACACAAACGATCACCGGCTATGATTTGTGGATCGCGCCGTCTGCCAATGCCGTGATCCGCTTCTACGTCAACCTCGATGTCGAAAATGCTATCCTGCTAGAAAGTCAGCTTCCCGTGACGGGACAGGTGATCATCCGCTACGATCTCTATGATGTCGGCACCGCATTCAACATCAGCGTGCCATTCGGCTGCTAAGGAGCAACCTTTTGATCGATCTCAGTCCGATTCTGTCGGCGGCACGTTTAGCCGCCGATCTAACGCGCCGCGTGCAGCAGCTTCATCTTGGAGGCAGCGATAAAGGCGGCGGTCATGATCCTGTCACGATCGCCGATTACGGCAGTCAAGCGCTTCTGCTGCGGACGATCAGCCGTGCCTATCCCAATGATGCTGTTTTAGCCGAAGAATCCGGGGAGCAGTTCGCCGCGCTTGTGGCTGAATCGCAGCGTCAAACCATCGTGCGGATCGTTGCAGATGTGTTAGGCGACCCCGTCACCGAAGCCGATCTCATCACATGGTTGGACTGGGGGCGCGGGCGTGATGCGGCGCGGACATGGATAATCGATCCGGTAGACGGAACAAAAGGATTCCTCGCGGGGCGGCGCTATTCCATTGCCATCGCTCCGCTTGAGCATGGCATTCCAGCGGCGGGTGTGCTCGCAAGCCCCGGCTACGGATCAGGACTGCTGTTTTACGCGCAAGGCGGCACAGGATATATCGAGCCGCTCAGCGGGGGCGCGGCGCGGCAAACGCGGGTGAGTCAGCGTACAGATCCCGCCGATTGGCGCATCGTCGAGTCGGTTGAGCGCGCACACGCTCATCTTGAGCGCATGCACACCGTTTACACATCGCTCGGGTCGTCGCTTTCTAACGTCGAAAGCATCGATAGTCAGGATAAATATGCCATGATCGCCGCTGGAGACGCTGATCTCATGCTGCGGCTGCCGCGTGACCAAGAATCGAATCATAAAATCTGGGATCATGCCGCCGGGTATGCGATTGTGACTGCTGCCGGGGGGATTGTGACCGATGTAGACGGCACACCGCTCAATTTTTCACGCGGAACGAACCTACCGAATCAGGGGATGATCGTGAGTAATGGCAGCGCACATGACCGGGTTGTGCGGGTTGTGCAGGAGATACTTTCGGGGCGGGGATGAAGTTTTACACTGATGTTCAACTTGCTGACAAGGTGACTGACGCTGTAATCATCCCAATCAACTACATTCCGAAGTATATGCAGCATGGGCGTTTTACTACGATCACAAGGTTGAAATTGATGATCGAATTGATGCGGCTTCCCTTCAGCACATGCACCAAGTCGATCACCAGCGCCTAAACCACAAAAGCACATAGTTGCGCCCTCTCTCTGAATTTTAGAGAGAGGCGCGCGGGATTACCCCACTACGTCGGCGACTTCTTCCACTACACGGCTTATTTGCTCAAGTGTGAGTTCCGGGTACATGGGCAGGCTGATAATCGATTTTGCCGCCTGTTCTGTGTGCGGAAATGCGCCTTTGGGATAGCCGAGATGTGTCAGCGCGGGCTGCATATGCAGCGGCACAGGATAATGCACCCCGACCTCGATTCCGCGCTCTTTTAGCGCCGCCAACGCTGCATCACGATCGCCGCGCACGCGTGCGCTGTAAATATGATAGACATGCCGTGCGCCGTCCGCCTCACGCGGGGTTTGCAGCCCATTTACGCCTGTGAATGCCTGATCATAATATGCTGCGTGATTCCGCCGTGCAGTATTCCACCCATCGAGATACGGCAGCTTTGCGCCTAGAATCGCCGCTTGCAGCGAGTCGAGCCGCTCCCCATAGCCGATAATGTCATGCTCATACTTGCTCATGCGCCCGTGATCGCGGAGTTTGGCGAGAATTTTGGCAAGCGATTCGTCGTTGGTGCAAACCGCGCCGCCATCCCCATACGCACCGAGATTTTTGCCGGGGTAGAAGCTGAAACACGAGGCGATTCCCCAATGTCCCGCTCGTTCTCCCTGAAATTCTGCGCCGTGCGCCTGCGCCGCATCTTCGATCAAATGCACGCCGCGCCGCCGTGCGATCTCTGCCAGCCGATCCATTCCGGTGATTTGCCCGTATAGATGCACGGGGAGAATCGCCTTGGTGCGCTCGGTGATTGCTGCCTCAACTAAGGCAGGATCAAGGTTGAACGTGAGCGGATCGATATCGACCAGCACGGTACGCGCACCCAAGGCTTCGATGGGTTCAGCCGAGGCGATGAAGGTATGCGGCGTCGTGATCACCTCATCTCCGGCACCGATTCCGAGGGCTTTTAGGACGAGATAAATCGCGGCGGTTCCGCTGGCGACCCCAACACAATAACGCGTTCGCTGGAAGGCGGCGAAGGCTTCTTCAAACTGGCTTACCTCACGCCCGCCGATAAAGCTCGTGTTGGCGATCACCCGCGCGATCGCGCTGTCAATTTCTGGTTTGATGGCGGCATACTGCGCTTTTAGATCAACCAGTGGGATTTTATCGCTCATGTCTTTCCTCATATACGCTTGTGCAGCTCCCAGCGTAACCGATGTGCGGGAGAAAAATCACTCGTAAAATTCAATTTCGTCGATTGTTTTGATGGCGTGCGCCGGATTGCCGACGACGACTGTACGCGGCGGAACATCCTTGCTGACGACTGCACCCGCACCGATTAACGCTCGCGCGCCGATGCGAACGCCGGGGAGAAGCACCGCTCCCGCGCCGATGATCGCGCCGGATTCGATTATTACGCCTTCCAAGCGATCTTTTGAGCCGCGACTGATGGGGTAACGGGCATTGGTGATGGTGACGCCGGGACCCAACCAACAGCCCTCTTCCAAGATGCTGAACTCCGGCACAAACACCCGCGAGTGCAACCGCACGCCATCTCCTATGATGACATGATGTTCGACGATAGTTCCGGTTCCGATACTGACACGATTCCCGATTTTATTTTCTTCGCGGATCGTGACATGATGCCCGGTTTGCAACTCCGTGCCGATATTATTTCCTGCATAAATTACGGTATGCGATCGGATGATGCAGCCCGCGCCCATGATGAGCGCCAATTCACCGGGTGATTTTCCACGCGGGGGTTTGCCTAAGACAACAAACGGATCGATTTCGGCATCATCGGGCAGGGTGACATTTGGATAGCGGTGAACAAGCGGGTTGTTGGTCATCGGGTAAGTTTCGGGTATCCACGGATGCGCGTATTCTACACCGGAAACGCTGGAGATCGCATAGGGAGGGAGGGAGGGAAAAGATAAGGGCGTTATCGCGAAGGTGCAAAGGCGCAAAGAAGGGAGGGGATGGAACCGCAGAGAGCGCAGAGGGCGCAGAGGGAGGAGGGAAAAGATAAGGGCGTTGAGGGGAGGAGAGGGAAAAGATAAGGGCGTTATCGCAAAGGCGCGAAGATGCAAAGGCGCAAAGAAGAGAAGGGAGAGAAAGATAAGGGCGTTGAGGGAAGGATAATAAAAAGAAAAGGGCGGCATGTGAGC
>CALBRY010000622.1 GCA_937927665.1 uncultured Chloroflexota bacterium | reverse complement strand
TTAGCGCAGATCTGCCTGTCGATCAGCTTCCAACAGGGGTTCCACTTCGGATTGAAGTCGGCGTGAACTCTACATTTGTGCCCGATGCGTTGGACAGTTTTTCGCTTGCGCTTGATGGAGAAACGCTTGCGCTCACCCGCACCGCCCGCGAGGGACGTACCCTCTTTGAAGCTGAAGCATCACCGCGAACTGTGCAAACGGGAACTTTCACATTTTCTGTGGACAGTGTCGGCAGCCCTTTAGCAGATGGGCGCGGGAATGATGACCGCATCCTCGGTATCCAAGTCGATTGGCTGCGTATAACCCCACTGGGTATTGATTGAAACTTTCGTAGAGGATCAACTGCGCAGGCGGAATGACACAGATAATTAAAAACTTGAAAAGTCTATTGTGAGGCAAGGACATATGATATAGACTTCATGTGACGTTCGTACTATTTTCAGTGGAGGAGTAGCCTATGTCGAAAAGTGTAGCAGCGCTTCTGATGTTATTCGTTCTGATTGTTGCGGCTGTTGGTGTTGCAGCGCAAACCGGTTATGGTTCTGTGACCCCTACGCCCCCGGCGTGCGATACAGGTTCTTTCGTTGAAGAACTGACGCCCGAACAGGCGGCTGAGTTCATGGAATACAAGAATATCGTCTACGACTTCGACAATCTGGGTCTTATCCGTGTTTTCAATACCCGCTGCTTCGGTACGGTTGTCCGCGAACTCAGTTCGCTTGCTGGACTGACCTGCGAAAATGCTGCCGTGTACAAGGTTGACTTGAACGGTAATATCGGTCTGTGGCCCTTCACCTGCGACAGTGACCCAAACGTTGACCTGTTCACCTTCCAGGCGACCGGTCTGCCGGGTCATATCATCGTGTTCGCCCGCACGAATCAGAACATTTCGCCAGTTCCGCTCCTGATCTACAGCAACACGCTGTAAGCATTGTTTCTATGCGTTCACAGGGATTTTTCCCCTGTGGGCGTATTTCATTCCTGTACGACTCTCGAGAATCCGACAAATGAACAAACGGTTTGTCACCCTCATGCTGGTGATGCTGTGTGCATTGTGGGTAGGCGGCGCGATTCAAGGGCAGGGATCGGCAGACTATTCGATCTATTACCTGCTCGATATAGACGGGATCAGCCAACTCGTGCGTGCCGATCTCACCGGAGCGCAGATTTCCATTAGCAGCGTGGAACAGGGATCGGTTGTCGCATACGACGCTTCCGATTCGGTCGCCTTTGTCACTCGATCGCCTGATGGACAGCTTACGCTTCACTTAAGCACGTTGGATGGCTCACAAATGCTGGAAGTGTTATCGCCCGCGACACAGGTTTATGATGTCCGCTTGACGCCCGATGCAGTCTATGTCAACGCGAAGGGCGCGGACGAACTGCCCGTGATGTTTGGCTATGATCGGTCGCTCAATTTGATCATGACACGTCCGGTTGCGCTGAGAGATGCGGTGCAGACGATTTCTCCGTCAGGCGAATGGGCGCTCGCTTACCATTCGTCCGGACAGTTCGGCGTGTATGCGCTGCCCAGCACCGTGCGCGCCGAATTCCCGATGATACCGAACGGTTTCACCGCGATGGCATGGTCACCGACCGTCGATCAGTTTCAGTTGATCGGCGCGAACACAGACGGAACACAGCCGTTTATCTACCTGATCGATCTCGACCTGAATACGACGCGCCAGTTTTCGCTGCCAAGCATCCCGGCGAATTCGATCGTTCAGGCGAAATGGAGCGATCATGGGCGTTACATCGTATATTCAACCAGCGCGACCAGCGATCGACTGTTGATCACGGATGTGACGACTGGCATACAGACCGAACTTGCCGAACCGGGTTTCATACTTGCACCACTGACGTGGTCAGCCGACGATGAATGGCTGCTTTACATTGCTCAGATCGGCGGCGCATCGTCAGATCTGTTTGCATTCAATCCGCTAACAGGTGAGCGCCGCTCGATTCGCATCCCCGGTGCTCAAATCGCCTCGGCGGTATGGTCACCCGATGCGGGTATTCTCGCAGCAACCACGATCGGGCTGAATAACACGATCACGATCTACACAGCGGTCACGCCAGCCTTCGACTTGTGGATTCCGATCTTCACCACCGATGACGGGCGCTTCGCTCAAGCATTTGTGTATTGGGCTGGGACAAGCCTGTTGTTTGAGCACGACTCATCGCTGCTTCTGGCGACCGCGCCAACACAACAGCTCACGCGGATTTCTCCGACTCTCTATCCCATAGTGCTGAACAGCATATTCGTTTCGACTCAATAGGCGCTTGCATGACAGAGACGCTGGAAAATATCATCCTCAGGCTTGGACTCATCGCCGCTGCTGCCGTGTGTTGGTTCAGCGCCTCGCGCCTTTGGGAAGCAGGGAACATGGTGATCGAGCGTGGAGCGCTGGCACTGGCGCTCCTCTGCTTCTTCACCGCAGCGGTGCTGCTTTTCTGCGCCGTCGTTAAACATCCGCCACGTCGTGCTGATTGGTTGATCGCCGCTGCGGTTTGCCTGATGTGGCTCAGCTTTCTGCATGTTCAGAACGTCAACCGTGATCAGGCAGGGCGTGTGTACACAACTGATGTTCAGTTGTTCTCGGATTACGGCGCGGCGCTGACACGTATGGGCGAAAACCCTTACGCTTACGACATGCTGGAGTCCTACCGGATTTATCGCGCCTCGCGGCTTTATTCGACGCCGATCATCAACGGGGATGTCGTTGGCGGCTTTTCGTATCCCGCGCTCGGTTTTCTGCTCTATGTGCCATTTCAAGCGCTCGGTATTGATACAACTTTGATCTTTCCGGCGGCGCTGCTGATCACGCTGATGGTGATATTTATCGCTGCGCCGAGACCACTGCGACCGCTCGCAGTGCTGCCGTTTCTCGTCAATCCCAACTACACACTTTATTCGTTGGGGGGCGTCAACGATATTGTGTGGGCATTGATGCTGTGCATCATGATCCTGTCATGGCGGCGGTTGTGGCTGGCAGCATTGATCTTTGGTCTGGCATGCGCCTATAAACAGCAGCCTTGGTTTCTCGCTCCTTTCCTGCTCGTGAAGGTATGGTATGAAACTTCCGGCAGCAGTCGGGCGCGCTTCTTCGCGTTGGTGAAATTTGCCGCTGCTGCCGCCGGAATCTTCGTAATCGTCAATGCGTATTGGATCGCGCTCGATCCGCAAGCGTGGTTGTTAGGCGTACTGCGTCCTCTTGTGGACAAAATGATTATTCTCGGTCAGGGCTATTCCAGCCTGACCTTATTCGGCGTTGTCATGCTCCCGCAGTGGTTTTTCACCGCCTTCACGTATGGATCGCTGCTTCTCCTGTTGATCCTATACATTCGCTTTTTTGATCACTGGCGCGAAATGCTGTGGATCGCTCCGGTCGTCGCGCTCTGGTTCGGTCATCGCAGCCTGTCCTCGTACTGGTATTTTTATCTGTTCCCACTGGTACTGGCGCTCTTGATGGGATGGCGGCGAAAAGATCAAGCCGTTGAGCAGTCTGCCAATGTCGAGCCGTCCTCGCAGTCGCTCTTGTGGCTGACTCCGGTTGGGATCGGCGCGGCGGCGCTCATCATGGCGGCGATCGCGGCAGTCACGCCAAACCCGCTCACCATTGCAGTGGTTGGTTCGGTGAACGTAGATGGAGGAAACACGCGGGTGACCGTTCAGGTCGAAAACACCAGCGATTCCACCATTACGCCGCGATTTTCAATTCAGTCTTGGGGAGAACAGCCCGCCTTCTGGGAAGTTCTACACGGCAGTCAGCAGATCGCTCCCGCCTCGGTCGAGACATATACGATCTTTAGCAGTGCCGCCGCTGAGATGTTCAATCCCGCCGCTGGCGCGCAGATCATCGTAAGTGATGCCGATCGCTACGATTTTCGTGCATCGACCCTGCTTCCTCCGGCAATGCTCACCTATGTGGATGCGATCCCCAACGGCGAATTCGTCTATTGGAATGGCAGCGGGACGACGCCTTACGGATGGGGACTGGTCGGGATACCCGGCAGCGCCGCGCTTGTAACGGTCGATACCCTTGAATACCGGGGACGCGCCGCTCAATTGAGTGTCCCGTCAGCGCAGAGCGTTGCTTTGGATACTTGGCTGATGATGCCGGAAGCCCCCATCACACTCTGGGTAAATCCTCCACTGGAGGCGAATCAAGCGCCCGGATACGAGGCGCAGTACGGGATCGAAGTGATCTTCACGGCGAACAATGACCGATTCTTAATCTTGTTCGGCACTGAAGAAAGCGGCTTGCTTCCGAATGGCATACCGTTCTATGGCATCCCCGCGCCATCTGGTGTCTGGACTCAGCAAACGCTTTTGCTGCCCGACATTCTTTCAGCGTTGAACATCGATCTGCCACCGCCGCAAATTCGCGCTGTTGGTGCGGTGCAGTTCCCCATGCGAATGATGAACTTCCGTCTGTTTGCGGCGGCGAGCGGTTCGCAGCCCTTAACCGCACAGTTCGGTGCAGTCACTAACGTAGGCGGTGCGAATTCCCTCGCCGATGCGCGGATCACCACGTATGCCACCAATCCGGCGGAAGTCCTGCGCTGGCGCGGACAGATCAATCTTGAGGCAGGTAATTACGAGCGTGCCGTTTCCTACTTCGAGTCGGCGCTTGCACTTGACCCCGATCAGATCGATGTGCGATTTGAGCTGGGCGAAGCGCTCTACCGAAACGGGACTCTCGAAGAAGCGCGCCATCTGCTCGAAAGCGCCGCGCCGGAATATCCACAATCGGCGCGACTGCAGACCATTCTTGGAGAAGTTCTGTTGGCGCAGGGGGACGCGCTCGGCGCTCAAGCTGCATTTAACGCCGCGCTGGAAGCCTTCACGCGGGACGGTATTGCCTACGGTGACGCCGCTCATGCGCGCATCTATCGCGGTCTTGGTGACTCCCTCGCGGCACAAGAACGCTATGCGGTCGCAGAGTCGATGTATACACGCGCGCTTGGGCTCGATCCGTTGGACAGCGCCACCTATTCCGGACTGCTGCTTACATTCACCCGGCAGGGGCAGTGTGACACCGCTCAAGCGATCGCACGTCAGGCAGAACTGCTGGGTTTGAACATCAACATCATCCCCTGTGAAGGAACTTAAAGTTTATGAAACGTGCGGCACTTTGCACCCTGCTGATCAGCTTGCTATCCGGCATCTCTACGAATGCCCAACCGAATCCGCCAAGCTCATCCGAATTTGTGTTTGCGCCGCGCGTCTTGAGCGGCGCGGTGCTGGAACGCCCCAGCAGTTTGCAGTTCGGTCCAGACGGACGTTTGTATGTTGCCAGTACGTCGGGTGATATCGATATCCTCACAATCGAGCATGTGGAAGTCGGTGACTATTTTCGCGTTGTTGAGCAAGAAAAAGTCACGCTGATCCGCGACATCCTGAATCATGATGACACCGGGATACCCAATCCACACCCGCAGCGCCAAGTCACCGGGCTGTTGGTCATCGGAACAACCGAACAACCCGTGATCTACGTCACGTCAAGCGACTACCGCAACTCGTGGAATCCTGAAGTTGGCGTTGATGAGAACTGGGAGACGGATTCCAATTCCGGCGTGATTTCGCGCCTAACATGGAATGGCACAGCATGGGAGCGTGTTGATGTAGTGCGCGGGCTGCCACGTTCACCCAGTGATCATGCCACCAATGGGCTTGCGCTGAGTGATGATGGCATTCTGTATGTCGCGCAGGGCGGCAATACCAATATGGGCGCACCTACCGACAATGCCGATACCACACCTGAATATGCACTTTCTGCCGCTATTTTGCGCGTTGACCTGAACCAGATCATCAGCCCGCCATATGACATCCCGACGCTAGACGACCCGGATCGCCCCGGCAATCCGGACGAGAATGATCCATTCGGCGGCAACGGCGGCTTAAATCAAGCCGTACTGATTCCCGGTTCTCCGGTGGATATCTACGCACCCGGATTCCGCAATCCCTATGACATCATCATTACGTCACACGGGCAAATGTTCGCCACCAACAATGGCGCGAATAGTGGATGGGGGGTGTACCCGGATGACTGCACAAATGCCGCAATCGCTGCTGTTCTTCCCTCCGATCCGGGATCGCTGCACCGTGTCACGCCGGGTTATTACGCAGGACATCCGAATCCTACACGCGGCAGCGCGGCGGAATTCGCCGGTCAGCGCGCCGTCGAACAGCCAAATCCGATTGAATGCACGTATATCCCGCCTGCGGAAACCGAAGCCGAAGCTATTTTTAGCGGCTCCTTTAATGGAATAGTCGAATACACTGCGTCCACTTTTGGCGGACGCTTGCGCGGTGATCTGCTCAGTGTGGGGTTTTACGGCGATGTGATGCGTTTCGATCTAGATTCAGAGGGCATTCACGTCTTGAGCACAGAAATCATCGCATCGCAGCTCGGCGCGTACCCGGTCGATATGACCGCTCAGGGGGATGATGGCGCATTTCCGGGGACATTATGGATCGGGTTGTTGGGAGAGAACCGGATCATCGTCCTCGTTCCTGTTTCGTAGTGTTCGATGCTTGCCGGATCAAGCTTGGATGATTCAGGTTGTGGTGTGCTGCGCGAAGGGATGCAGGTCGAAGGTTGCACATCCATCTGGTTTATTTCGTGTGATTTGACCTGTAAGCTAAATGCTGTGCACACCATTTCGCAATAGCGCTTTCATGTGAAAGTTCACAATCCTATTCGATTGTCCATCGCAGAGTCAATCTTCATCGACTTGAGATTATTCTTCGCTTAATCTCAAGTCCAATCGTGCAAATTATCCGAAATCGATACGCATTCTTTCAATCCTCGTTGACCTGCACAAGCAATTCGTGTTACGTTTTCTTGTGAACGCTCACACGGAACGTTAAGGGTGCACTTTAAACACAACTGCCGAAAAATCACCCCATCGCATAGACGCACCAATCGGACGAAACAGCGATTGAACAGGAACACTACTCTTGAGGCATTAAGGCAAAATCCTGATGTCCCGGTCTTAATCATCGGTGCCGGGGTGAACGGTATCGGCGTGCTGCGCGATCTTGCCCTACAAGGTGTTGACGCGCTCTTGATCGACAAGTCTGATTTTTGCGCGGGGACAAGCGCGGCATCTGGGCGGGTCGCGCATGGTGGACTGCGCTATCTTGAAAATGGAGAGTTTCGGCTTGTGCGCGAAGCCCTCCATGAACGAAATCGACTGTTGATCAATGCGCCACACTGCGTCGTGCCTCTCCCGATCGCTATGCCTGCCTATAGTTGGACAAAAGGACTGCTGCATGCCGCTCGGCAGTTCTTACATCTCAAAAGCCGTCCCGGAGATCGCGGCGCAGCGATTCTAAAATTGGGGATGACGCTGTACGATGTGTATTCCGGCAAAGGCACACTGCCCGCACATCGATTCATCAGCCGCAAAGCTTCTCTCGAAAATCGCCCCGGCATGAACCCGGCGATCACATGTACCGCGCTCTATTACGATGCCTTGATCCTCTACCCCGAACGGCTGTGCCTTGAATTAATCTTTGATGCCGCCGAGTCTCACCCGAATGCACACGCGCTCAATTATGTGTCAGCGGTGGGTATAGAAGGGAAATCGGTGCTGCTGCGCGATGAACTGACGGGCGAAAAATTCCCTATAAAACCGCAGATTGTCGTCAACGCCACAGGCGCATGGATCGACCTCACCAACCGAACCATGCAAGTCGAATCGGCATTCATTGGCGGGACAAAGGGATCCCATCTCATCGTTGATCACCCTGAGCTGCATCGGCTTTGTCAGGGACAGATGCTGTTTTACGTCAATAACGATGCGCGTATTTGCATCTTCTATCCGCTTGGGCATCGAGTCTTGATCGGAACGACGGATATTTCTGCGAACGATCCCGATTCTGTCGTCTGTGCCGAGGACGAAATCGAATATCTGCTGCAATCGATATGCAAAGTATTCCCGGATATCCGGCTTGATCGATCGCATATCGTGTACACATTCTCCGGAATTCGTCCACTGCCGAAAAGCAGCGCGCTCACGGCAGGACAGATCAGCCGTGACCACAGTGATCAAATCATTGAATCCGGAAAGGGACTCCCTTTCCGGATTCATAATCTGGTTGGGGGAAAGTGGACGACCTACCGAGCTTTTGCCGAACAAGTCACGGACCGTTTGCTATCCGAACTGGGAGAAAAGCGCAAAGCAGATACCAGAGCGCTGAGGATCGGTGGTGGGCGTGAATTTCCTACCACCGACGAGCAGCGCCGTGTATGGATCAAGCGTATAGCCGAGAAGACGCTGATGGACGAACAGCGAATAGACGTGCTGCTCACCCGTTATGGGACACGCGCTGAAATCATCGCGGCATATTGCGCTTCTGATGAAGATGAGCCGCTGGATCATCACGCGGACTACACCCGGCGCGAAATTCGGTTCATGGTTGAACATGAACACGTCGCACGATTGGATGACATCCTCCAGCGGCGCACGATGATCGCCATACTAGGCGAAACGACAATCCCATTGCTTGAAGAAATTGCTGGGATTATGACGACGGTGTTCGGGTGGACGGAAGCGCAGCAGCGCGATGAAATCGCGCGTGTGATCCGATTGTTTGCCGAGAAACACCGAACTGTTTTGTCCTAAACGCCTAGCGCACCTCAAGCATGACCGTTTTTAGCATGAAAGGATGAATCAAGCGATGCAGACCGATTTATCACGCCGCCAATTTCTTCAGTCGGCAGTGCTGTTCACAGTGGGTCTGGGTGCGCAAATGCTTAAAATACCCGTGAATTTGCAGGGTGGCACTACTTCCGAACTAGAACTCAGGGGAGCCATCAGGGATGTCCACGATCCGGTGATCATCCAAGCTGAGGATGCTTTTTATCTCTTCTGCACAGGTGACGGGATTCCGATCCGCAAGTCGACCGATCTGCTGATCTGGTCACGACCATTCCCCCCACTGGTATTCGCAGAATTACCTGCTTGGGCAAGCGAAAGGATTCCCGGTGCGACAAATATTTGGGCGCCGGATATTTCGTACTACAACGGCAAATATCACCTGTACTATTCAGTCTCCACATTTGGCAGCAACCGCTCGGTGATCGGGTTGGCGACCAACACCACGCTCAATTTTCAAGCTGGAGGCTATCAATGGGTTGACGAAGGACTGGTGATCGAATCAACGGGCGTGGAAAACTACAACTGCATTGATCCGAATATCATCCTCGACGCGGACGGCATCCCTTGGTTGGCATTCGGCAGCTTCTGGAGCGGGTTGAAGATGCGGCGCTTGGACTACGAAACCGGCAAACCATCCAGCGAAGACGAAACTCTGTATGACTTAGTCACACGCCCGGTACGCGATAATCCAGTAGAAGCCCCATTCATCATCCGCCGGGGGGATTTCTACTATTTGTTTGCGTCGTATGACTTTTGCTGCCGGGGTGTAGAGAGTACCTATTATGTCGTGGTCGGGCGCTCAGAAACCATTACGGGACCCTATGTTGATCGGGATGGCGTATCGATGCTTCAGGGCGGCGGCACACAGATTACCTTCCCCACCAATCGCTGGCGGGGTCCCGGACACTGCGCTGTCTTGCAGACAGACGATGCCGATTACATCGTCTATCACGCTTACGATGCCCAGATGGGCGGCACGCCAACTTTGCGCATCGATCAGCTAACATGGGATGCCGATGGATGGCCACTCATTGGCGTACCTGTGCCTTAGTGTTCCTCGACAAAGGTTGCGTCTCGGCGCATTCGGTTACTCATCGCGTCGGTGAACTCAACGAGCGCCGTTACGCCGAACTGCTGCCCGATATAGAAATTCGGACGGCTAAATGCTTCAAAGGACAGACCGGCGGTGTCTGCTAATCCCGGTCTGATCCACCATGTCGCGTCAGCGGCGTAACTCTCCGTGTGATCATCGGCACTCAACCAGATCACATTGTCTTGATGACGTATGTAAAAGCCGGGGAAATTGACGGATTCGATAGATACGGCATTCTCGTCCGCAATCCCCGGTCGTAGGACAAACTGCGAATCCGCCGATACGTTGAAGTCCAACCGAACCTGAAAGTTGTTATGGCGCAGGTAGGCATAGGGCGGGTCAGCATCGAAACCCCTGAAGCGCGAAATCACAGGAGGCAGAAATTCCGGCATAGGATCGATGCCGAAATCGCCTGAAGGTGCAGTGATCTCGGTTTCTGGCGAAACGGGCACGCCAAAGTCAGGTGTTCCATCCTCATTCCAGTTGATCCGCTGGACACGGGTTGAGCGCCGCCCGTCGCAGCCATAACTCGCTGAGTCGTTCGCGTGATAGACGATCCAATCTTCGGTGCCATCCGGCGATCGGAAAAACCCGTTATGACCGGGTGCATAGACGCCGTTTTGATCGGCACGCTCAAACACCGGTTCAGGATTTTTCACCCATGAGTCGGCGCTGAGGGGATCATCCCCTATATAGGTGAGCATTCCCAGCTTGTAGTCGGGTGTGTTGCATGAGCTGGCAGAATAAATGAGGAACAGCCTGTCGTCATGATGCAGCGCAACAGGTCCTTCGTTGACAAAGCCGCCGACGGTTTCCCACGGATAGGTTGGCTGCGAAATGAGCGTGCGCTCGCCGCTGATTGTCCACGGGTTGCTCATCGGGGCAATAAACAGCGATTGCAACCCGCCAGCAAACGCGGAATACATGAAGTAAAGTGACCCTTCCAATTCCAGAACGCTGCCGTCAATCATCCACACATCGTTGTACGGATCGAAAATTCGCGCCTTATACGTGTAAGGACCCATTGGATCAGTGCCTTCGCTTTCCAGAACGTATATGCGCTGATTGTCGTAAGTGCCGAACGTTCCTGCCGTATAGTAGAAATACCAACGCGGACCGTTAGGACCCTCCAGCAGGCGAAATTCCGGCGCCCAAAAATTGCAGCAGCGTGACGGATCTGTCTCAACATAGATCGTTTGTGGCTCGGCGGTTTTCAGCTCCGCCAGCGTCGGTGCGCTGCGCATCGTCCATTCTGACGCCCATGTAGTCGCGGCGAGATAATAACTGCCGTCGTAGTACGTCAGCCAAGGATCAGCCCCGTTGTTATAGTTGAGAGGATTGCGCAGTACACCAGATGGCGTATTCGGCTGTGTGTATGCGGTGCCGATCACAGCACCAAGCATCAGGAAGACGAATAGAAACAGGAAGAAGCGGTATCGTTTTCCCATGAGAACTATCCTCTGATTGTTTAGGCGGAGAAGTCGGTCTAGGCAGCCTATATAGGTTGCCCGGACCGAGTAGGGTGGCGTGAACGCCTACAAGCACATTTCGAGCGCCGTAAACGACAGCGGTGGCAGCAGCATTTGGGCGCACCCGTCCTCAATGGTGGGCGGCGTTATCATGATCGGCACAATTTCACCGGGATTTTCCAAGCTGTTGAAAGCTTTCGGATCGCTGCCACTCATTTGATGCACGGCAGCGATTTTCCACGGTGCGCGATCCTGCCAATGCAGTTCAACAGGTACGTTTTCACTCTGACTCCTGTTGACAATGAAGATGGCACCTGCACGCGTGGATTCATCATATGAAGCGGATACGTCGAGCACCGGCATATCCCCGAACTTTTGCGTCTGGTAGTGGGGCGACTTCACAGCAACATCAAGTGCTGTGCCGCTTGCCAGCTTGCTGAACAGCATGATCGGGTAGTAGGTCGTGTGTTTCAGAACCCTGTCACGGGTGGTGTGGATCGGCGATATTGTGTTCACTGCCTGCGCAACGCAAGCTATTTTGAGCACATCGGTGTGACGAAGGAACACATTCAGCCATTGAGCGACGACCAATGCATCCTCAAGGTTGTAGACTTCCTCGCTAAGATGCGGCGCTTCTTTCCAGTCACCACGGAAATCAACTTCCGGTCTGGTCGCTTTGTACCAAACATTCCACTCGTCCCATGACAGGAATACATCGCGTTTGGAGCGGTTCTTCGCTTTCACATAGCGCAGAACACCGGTTAATGTATCAACAAACGACTCGAACTCGGCGGCGAGCGCTAGGTAGCTGGCAGTATCGTTTTCGCGGTTCGTGGCGTAATAGTGCATGGAGTGATAATCCACCTGTTCCCAGCACATTTCGAGCGCGATGCGATCCCATTCCGGATAGGTCGGCATCCCCGTCGACGATGAACCACACAGCACCAACTTGATCGAGGGGTCATGCCAGCGCATCATCTTGGCGGCTTCGCGTGCTTTTGCGCCGTATTCAGGGGCTTCGAGATGCCCGATCTGCCATGGACCGTCCATTTCATTTCCGACGCACCAGTATTTCACCTGATGCGGATCAGGATAGCCGTGTGCGGCGCGCAAATCCGCATACTGCGTGCCTATCGGTGCATTGCAGTACTCGACTAGATTGGCGGCATCCTGTATCGTGCCCGTTCCCATGTTGACGGCGAGCATTGGTTCGGTATTGATCGCTCGGCAGAACTCGATAAATTCATTGGTTCCAAATTGGTTGGTTTCGAGCGTCTGCCACGCGAGATCACGTCGACGCGGACGCTGGTCTCGGGGACCAACGCCATCGAGCCAACGGTAACCGCTGAGGAAGTTTCCACCCGGATAGCGCATTGCGCGGTAGTTGACTTCGCGCAGCAGCGCCAGCACATCGGTGCGAAGCCCGTTCGCGTCGGCATGCGGCGATGACGGATCGTAAATCCCTTCGTAGATTGCCCGACCCATATGTTCAAGGAAGCCGCTGAACAGCAGCGGCGAAATCGGGCTGGTAACTCGGTTGATATCTAGGTAGATTTCTGCTTTGGACGAATCCGCGAGCGACATGAGTTTTTCCTTTTAGATCATGGTTTGGTCGAAGCAACCAAACGGGCATTGGGGAAATGACAGACAGATCCCCTCAAGATCAACTCCCGTGATCCTGCTGTTTCGCGTTCAGTTGTTGACCTTCAAAAATACTAGCGACCGCCCATTCCGGTCAGCGTGACTCCCTGAATAATCCGGCGCTGGAAAATCGCATACACAATCAGAATTGGCAGTGTCGACAACACCACCCCGGCTAAAATCATCGGGCGATATTGTCCGGCATAAGATGACTGGATAATTGACAGTCCAACTGGCAGCGTGCGCGTTTCCAGACTGCTGGTGACGATGATAGGCCAGAACAAATCATTGTAGTGACCGAGAAAAACAAAGATAGCAAGCGCCGTGAGTGCGTTGGTAGAAAGCGGCAGAATCACATGCCAGAAGCGCCCGAAATAGCTAGCGCCATCAAGCACAGCCGCCTCTTCTAGTTCCACAGGAATTTGCATGAAGAACTGCCGCAGCAGGAACACCCCAAAAACATTCGCGGCACCGGGGAAGATGAGCGCGTTAAATGAATCCAGCCATCTCAAGTCGCGCATCAACATGTAGTTGGGAATGAGCGTGACCTGCCCGGGGATCATAATTGTCACCAACAGGATAGCAAACAGTAGTTTGTTGCCGGGAAAACGGAGCCGGGCAAAGGCATAAGCGGCAGGTGTACAAATCACCAATACCGCAAGGGTGTATCCGGCAGCCGCAAACAAACTGTTGCGCAGCCACATATCCAACCGAACATCCTGCTGAGTCAGCACGAGTTGATAACTTTCAATCGTCGGCTGATTTGGAAATACCTGAGGAGGCCAGCGATTGACTTCTTGGTTGGTCATGAGGGATTGCGAAACCGTAATAATCAAAGGAAATAGAACAACCGCCGAGAGTACCGCTAGTAAAACATAGACTCCCCAATAGCGGAACAGTGAGGATTTTCTAAGGTTCATGATCTATCTCCTCTAGTAGTCCACTCTGCGGCTAATCAGGAGGAACTGGAAAACCGTGATCACTGCCATAATCATAGCGATTGCCACCGCCACAGCAGCACCGTATCCCATCCGGAATGCGACCCATGCCTGCTGATACAAGTAAATGATCACCGTCCAAGACGATCGCCCGGGTCCACCGCCAGCGGTAATAATGTAGGGTTGTCCAAAGACTTGGAAATGACTGATGACCCCGGTCACGGTTACAAATAGGATCGTCGGACGCAGCAGCGGGATCGTGATGCGGAAGAAGATTTGCCTAGCGTTTGCGCCATCGATTCTTGCGGCTTCATAGAGATGCTCCGGAATGCTCTGCAAACCGGCAATAAAGATCAGCATCGGGAAACCGAATGACCACCAAATCGTTGACATACTGAGCGCTGGAATAACCAGATTCGGGTCGCCTAACCAGTTGATCGGACGAATACCAATGAAGCTCAAAAGATAGTTGATGACCCCGAACTGCGTACTAAGCAGCCAGTTCCAGATCAATCCCATTGCGCCGACCGACATCAACTGAGGAACATAAAATAGAATACGGAAAAACCCCTGACCGCGAACTGGTCTTGTGACAGCAACTGCCGCCAGAAGCCCGATGGAGGTGGTTCCGAACACTGTGAGCGCCGCGAAATAGATGGTGTTGCGTACCGAATCCCACCAGATCGGGTCGTTGAACAGGTCGACATAATTGTCGAGTCCGACATAGGGGCGATTGGGGCGCAGCAGCCGCCAGTCGTAGAAGCTCAACTCAAACGACGAGAAAGCGGCGCGCACGAAGAAGATCGCAAAAAAGATCAGAAACGGTGTCAGAAAGAGATACGCCGCGAGTGCCTCGCGTGTTCTCAGGTTGAGTTTAAATGGTAGCGCGAATCGTCTTGGCTCGGTGAGCCTTTGTCCAGTGTTTTCAGCCATATGCCAAATGGCTCCCTAAGAGACTTATAATTCGTGTACTATGCCTAAGAAAAGTGTGGGGTAGATCATTGATCCACCCCACAAAGACTTAATTCACTATCCGATGCTGCTTACTGCCGATCCAGAGCTTCCTGCATCAGCGCTGCTGCGTCGTTCAGCGCCTGATCAGCCGGCTTAATGCCGTTGAGCGCTTCTTGCAGACCAACGTCGAGGAGGGTGAGAAGTTCCTGCGTAACCGTTGTGCGCGGATCCTGAATACCATACTCGGAGAAGTTCTGACCGAGAAGAATGTTGGACGGATAGAGTTCAGCATCGAGTTCTGCTTGAGCAGACAGACGTGCGGGCACCTGACCTGAAGACGCCCAGATCACCTGATTCGCGCTGACCCATTCGATCATCCGCAGCACAGCGTCGAGCTTCTCGCCTTCGGTCGTGGCGGGGATCATGAAGGTGTGAGCACCAAACCATGTCGCCGGTTCGGCTCCGAACTGCCAGTTCGGCCAAGCCATGCTGTGGATGTCCGTCTGGAGCAGTGATTGATTGCGATACCATGTGCCTGTCGGAAGGACGGCAACCATACCCGCACCGAAGCCCTGCCACGTATCGAAACCAGCCGCCGGCGGCGACACATGATACGTGTAAACCAGATCGACTGCCTGCTGCAGCGCCGCGATACCTGCCTCAGAGTTAACCGTGATCGTCGTGCCGTCTTCGCTCAGGAACGAACCGCCGTTTTGATAGAGCGCGGCAAGGAAATTGACGTTCGGCCACTCGCCAACCGTGTAACCCCACTGCACCACGTTTTCGGGATCGAAATCGGGTGACAGCGCGTTATTGCCATTCGCATCGAGCGTCAGCAGTTGGAACAGCTCAACCCAACCTTCATACGTCGTCGGAGCGGAAGCAGGATCGGTGGAGATACCGGCAGCTTCAAACATGTCCGTATTGATCCACAGACCACGACCATGATTGTCCAGCGGAATGCCATAAATCACGCCGTCCCACACCATACCACTCATCGTGGTTTCAGAAATGTCTTCATCGGGAAGCCAACCGCCACCAGAGGTGTACTGATCGCCCAAGTCGCGGAGCACGCCGTAGCTGGCGTATTGAGGAACTTCGGATGCATGGAGCAGGAACACGTCTGGCTGGGTTCCAGCAACGAATGCCGTTTGGAGTTTCTGATACAGGGTGTTCCAAACGATCATCTCGACCGTGACCGACACGTCCGGGTTTTCTGCGGCGAACCCCGCCAGCATTTCATTGAGGGTCACGCCGTCGGAACCGGTCAAACCGTTCCAGAAAGAGATGTGAGTACCGCCGCTGCCGATGTCTGCCACAATCGGAGTTGCCGTCGGGGCGGGTGTGGGGGTGGCATCCTGAGCGGAGATATTTACGCTGGAAACGGCGAGCATGAAGGTCAGCACGATGACTGCCATCGACACGGAGAACAAAGACATACGCTTGGTCATGAAAAGCTCCTTATAGAAATAGAGTGTTCACAAATTCATCTGGTGTTCAGGGCAACAGTAGGTGCCGCTTCACCCCCTTCCATGTGGAATGCTGCAGCCGTTCGAGGGATCCAACCATCAAGGAAAAATCGTGCTGATGGATAAGCCCAACGGGGGTTTGTGTGGTCTTAAGATAGACAGCCATGATACTCAATGGTCGATACATGTTTATAGATGCTTCACAAGAAAAGATACACAATTTCTACGATGCAACCGAATACATGTATTCGTATTCAGCACATTCATTAGAGCATGAAATGTGGCGGGATGTCAAGTCATTTGAAAATTACGTGGTGAAAGTTCCAAGTTGTTCAGCGGTGCCAGGGCAGAATATGCATCGCGCGCGATGATGACTTGTGGAGTGCGATTGACGCGCAGATCCTGCAAAAGCTCACCGTTTGAAAACTCTGAGGCGCTTTCCCAAAAGCGGGAGTCGTTCTGATTCACCTATTGTTCAGTGTCCCCATTTTTCATAACATTGGAGGCAAGGTTTACTTATGCATTCGATTTCAGAAAAGGTCGCAACATGGTTACAAATTGGCAGCCCTTAAGTTCAGTCGGTTCTAATCAGGTCCGTATCAGCGGCGGATACTGGGGTGAGCGCCAGACAACGAACCGCCTTAGCACCATCCCCGCGATCTATCATCAACTCGAAACTACGAATCGCACCGATGCTTGGCACCTGCATGGCGGCGATGCCGATCCGCGTTTCGATCATCATATCGTGCATAAGTTCTGGGACTCCGATCTCGGTAAGTGGCTGGAAGCTGTCGGATACAGCTTGCAAAGCTATCCTGATCCCGAATTGGAACGCCTTGCCGACGACGTGATCGAGCGAATTGAAGCGGGACAGCTTCCCGATGGGTATCTCAACAGCTATTTCACGGTGATCGAACCGGAGCAGAAATGGCGCAATCTGCGCGACTGGCATGAACTCTACGACGCTGGGCATCTGATGGAAAGCGCCGCCGCTTATTATCAAGCGACCGGAAAGCGTGCCCTGCTCAATGCCCTGACGCGCTATGCCGATCACATTGCCGAGCGTTTTGGTCCCGGTGAGCATCAGCGGCACGGGTATTGTGGACACCCGGAAGTCGAATTGGGACTGATTAGGCTCTACCGGACGACAGGCGAGCGCCGCTACCTTGACCTCGCCACGTATTTCGTCGATGAGCGTGGGCAGTCTCCGAATTTCTTCGATATCGAAGCCGCGGAGCGTGGCGATGATCCAAGCAAGTTCTGGTTCAAGTCCTATCACTACTGTCAGGCGCACAAACCGCTGCGCGAACAAAACACTGCGACTGGTCACGCAGTGCGCGCAGCCTATCTGTACGCAGGCGCGGCGGATGTTTCTAATCACACAGGCGACAGCAGCTTGCTGGAAGCACTGCGTGTGATCTGGGACGACCTGACCAGTCACCAGATGTATATCACGGGCGGGTTAGGTCCTGCACACGCCAATGAAGGCTTTACTTTCGGCTACGATCTCCCTAATGAGACTGCCTACGCCGAAACATGCGCCTCGATCGCGCTGGTGTTCTGGGCAAAGAGCATGTTTGATATTGACCCGGACAGCCGTTACACAGATGTGATGGAACGCGCGCTCTACAATGGCATCATGGCGGGCGTGTCCTATGATGGTCACGATTTCTTCTACGCAAATCCGCTGGCGTCGTACCCCTATGTCAATCCCCATGAGCATTTCAGCGGCATCAATACAGCACGCCACTATCGACGCCAAGAATGGTTCGTATGCCCGTGCTGCCCGCCCAATCTGGCGCGTATCGTCGCCAACATGGGGACATACTTCATGTCGCACAGCGCCGACACCATCTACGTGCATCTATACAACCACTGCCATATGCGCGTCGCGCTCCCTGTCGGCGCAGTTCAAATCGATCAAGAGACGAACTACCCTTGGTCTGGAGATGTTCACCTGACCGTGCGCGTCGATCAGCCGACGACGTTCAAATTAGCCCTGCGCATTCCTGATTGGTGCCGCGATTTCACCCTACACATTAACGGCAAGGTGACAACCGCCCTCGTCCATCGCGGCTATACGGTAGTTGATCGCCAATGGAGCAGCGGCGACACTGTAGACTTGGCGCTTTCCATGCCCGTCGAACGCATCGCTGCGAATCCGCAAGTACGTCACGATGCGGGCTGCATCGCTTTGCAGTGTGGTCCAGTCATCTACTGCCTAGAGGAAGTTGATAATGGGGCGAATCTGGCGAATCTGGTGATTCCGCGCGGCGCGAAACTAGAAAGCAGCATCGATGGCAGCTTGTTTGGAGGTGTCGGTGTGATTACCGGGGAAGGCGTGCGCGCTGAGCCAAAAACGTGGGCAGGCGGGCTGTATCAGCCGCAGAGCCTACTCGAATATACGCAAGATGTTGTCTCCTTCAAGGCAATTCCCTACAGTTTGTGGGCGAACCGCCAACCCGGCGAAATGCGCGTGTGGATACGCGAGCAGTAAGCGAATGTTGAGCTAACGCGAAGCGCTGGAGCCTATAAAAGGACAATATTCTTCAAAACAAAAGACATCTCACGATCTGGGATGTCTTTTACTTGGATATGGGTGTCAGCGCTGCGGTCGGTTGAATCCCGTACACAATAATGAGCTTTATCTGATTCGGGGCTATTCCTCCGAAAACAATGCCATATACTAATGGCGAGAAGAAAAGTGATCGGTGCAGCAACCCCCTCGCTGACAGAACGGAAGTTGAAAATGGTGAAGAAATCACCGGCACAGACCAAGCGCCCGACCATGTACGACGTAGCGAAACTTGCGGGAGTCTCGCAGCCAACAGTGTCGCGCGTCCTCAATGAGAACGACACAGCGGTACATATCAGCGAAGAAACCCGTACACGTGTCCTTGCTGCAATTGAAGAACTGGGTTATCTGCCTAATGTGCTGGCGCGCAGTCTACGCACACAGCGCACTCAGACGATCGCGCTCATGATCGCCGATATCTCGAACGGCTTTTATCATCCGATTGCACGCGCCGTACAGGATGTTGCCCACCAGCATGACTATGAAGTATTGATCTCCAACAGCGATCATATTTACGAGAACGAAAAGCACTTTTGTCAGGTCGTCTCCCGCCGTCCGGTGGACGGTGTGATTATGGTGCCGATCCACCTCACTGAATACGACATCGACATGTATTTCGGCAAGACTCACACACCGGTTTCCATGCTGGGTAGTCACCTGCATTTAGAAGGCGTGGATGTGGTTTACGTAGATGACGAACGCGCAACCTATGAAGGTGTGCGCTGGATGATCACCGAGCGCGGCTATCGTGAGTTCGGCTTTATCGGGGTTGCCGACGATCTGCCACCGGGACCGCGCCGCTTTCATGGATTCCTACGCGCCCTCCACGAGTTCGGGTTG
>CALBRY010000621.1 GCA_937927665.1 uncultured Chloroflexota bacterium | reverse complement strand
GTGCCGTTCGCATCAAAGTTGAAGATAAAACCGCTGCGATCCACATTGGCAAAGAGCGCGCCCAAATCACCGGGGTAACTGGATACCAACCAAGAGCCGACGATACAGTTACCCGCATCGGGTTCGGTTTGGTCTTCGACGCAGGGCGTATCGCTGGAAACTTGTCCCCATTCGATTTTGAGCGACACGTTGACGCCGATCTCGCCTAGCCCGCGACTGAGGATGATCATTGTCCCTTCAGCAGAAGGACAAAACTGAAACGGCGTATCATCCTGCACACGCACGATCCCATTTGGCGTTCGCACGCTGGCGGCATAATGCCCCGCTGGCATCCCTGAGACACGCAGAAAGGCGATATTGCCCGGCTGCATATCGAAACTGACCAAGTTCTTGTAATCGACGGCGAAGCGCGGCATGGACACTGCCAGATTCCCACCCCGACTCGCTGTAATGTCGCTGTTGGTCAGATCAACAGTCGGCGGAATCGGCAGTTGGCGGTTGAGCAGCACCTGCGCCCAACTGTGGAACAATTCGGTCGAGTCTAAGCCGAAGTTCAGCGGAAACAGCCCGCCCTGACGCATAACGCCCATCTGCGTGATCGCGTTCTGGTCGCTGCCAAAGCCACGCACAGAGGACAAAAACTCCCAGAAGTAGAAGGCATCGAGACGCGCGGTGGTGATGTCCTGGCGCGGATCAAAGATGCTGTGAACTGCCTGCGGGTACTGGCTTGGATAGACCCGTGAGGCTGCCCATTCCGCCGATCCCATACGCCACCATGCATAAGACGAGTTGGCGAAATCCAGAATGCCCACCGCGCCGATGCTCATTTGCACACAGTGGAACATTTCGCGGGCGATGAGCGCTTCAAGGTTGGGAGCGGATTCCCATCCGGCATAAATGCGAATATGACAGCTTTCCGCATCAGGAAACAGGCGCTGGGGTTCGAGCCGTGTGACGTAAGCGGTACTGTTCTCCAAGATGCGTCCGATGACAAAAAGATTGGTGGGAGCGCTGCCCATGTAGACGATGACAATTTGCGTCGTCCAAGGCAAGCCCGTCATGGTGGTGTAGATGGGCAGCGCAGTATCCAAGACATCAAGGACACGATTGTAATCCGGTTGATCGGGCGTGTAGTAGATGTAGTTATCGGTGCGCGTCCCAATCGTCACACGGACGAACGGTCGCACTTCTTCACGTCCGAATTCCTCCTGTGCTGATCCGCCAATCACTGCCCCAAACATAAGCAGCAGCAGTAGCGCAGCTTGAGTTAAGCATTTGTTCTGCATAGAATTCCTTAGTGGATGACCACAGGACTTGGTTTGCGCCAAGTTCAAATTCATTGTTTCATTGTAGGAGTTTTCGCTATTTGCCGCTTTGCGTAGGAGCGATACTATGGAGTTACACCCTGTGTCAGGCGGGCACCATCTGGTGATGCAGCAGCAGTAAAGGCGAGTGATAATGGGGTGAGGCAGCCCTCACCCCATTCCTTGAACATAGATCAACGCCGCACGACGAGAACGCCGCCTGAATCGGCGCTCATCTGTGTCCCCAATGTGACGTGGATCACATCACCGTTAACCGTGGCATCATAGCTCGCGTTTGGGGTTAATCCGGTGATGTAACTGGTCGCCGCCGTTGTGCTGAATTCCAGCGACTCGAAGACTGCCAGCGCATCAACCGGGAATAACACCGCTGTTTCGCCCACTACCGCGCCCTGATACGCTGTGCCGCTCATGCTTTCGATCAACGTACTGGTGATCGGCGTCACGCCCGCATCCGTCCCTTGCAGGACGTGCAAGAAGCGGACTTCCGGCGCGGCGGCTTCGACCATCAAGCGATAGCGCATCATCTCATTGGCGGCGGGCGCACTGCTCACCTCATCGACCAGCGGCGACACGACGATCACCGGATCGGCGGGAAGCAGCGTCTCGACCGTGAGCGTTTGCCCGCGTTCGGTGGTCATGCTTGTAACCTGTTCATTCACCGCCGCATCTGACGGGAAGTTGAGCCAGAAGCGGCTGACCGCATTGTCGGCTTGGGTGGCGGCACGGTCATACACCACGATCACATCCGGCTTGAGCCAGATCACCGAGCGGCTGACATGCTCAACCGCCGTCACCGTTTCATATTCTGAGTTGTACAGCGCGGTTGAGTCCCCGAAAGCGTAAACATAGTCATCCGTCACGCTGATCACGGGCTGCGGTGGATCGCCCGCTGAGAGCAGCCATTGTGAGCCGCGCTGCCCGATCATCAAGCGGAAGTCGTCGCGGTCGGGCAGCGTGTTCTGCACAGTCAGGGTGTTGAAGTTGTCCGACGTGTGATAGCCGAAGTCGTAACCGACGCGGATTTTGGTCAGCCATTCGCCCCCGCGATAAAACTCAATCGCGTTACCGTTGCCGCTCTGATGATCAACTTCATCCCAACTCAGATTGTAGGTGAACCATTCCGCGTCTGCGCTCCAATCGGTGCGGGCGAGTAAGCGGCGCATTCCCGGCGCATACCACGACGTACTGTAGCCCGGTCGCGGATCGGCGGGAACGGTGGCGTTCGGGTCAAACAGCAGAAAATACAAGATCGCTTTGTGAACCGAATCGACATCCTGCACTCGTTCGACCAAGCCGAATTCACCGCCGGGCGGCGTGAAGGTTTGCAACCAGCGCAGCGCGTCAAGGCGTTCAGGATTCGCGCCCGTGAACACGTCATACGCGCCCAATGAACCGAATAACTCGATATAGTCGGGCAGCCAGTAGTTTTGCCCGGAGCCATACCACGCGGGCAGATACACCACGCCCGCATCTTCGCTGACAGCGGTCGCAGGACTCATCGAATGGACGAACGCGGCAATCGCATCGTTCCAGAACGGATTCGCCTCAAAACTGACCTGCTGCCCCCACACCGCCGGATCATTCGCGCCGGAGGTTTGCAGCGCGAACATGAACTGCGCGGCGTAACCG
>CALBRY010000620.1 GCA_937927665.1 uncultured Chloroflexota bacterium | reverse complement strand
GCCCTTCTCCCCTCCTTGCGCCAGCGGGGAGGGGTCGGGGGAGGGGTTGCTTTCCCCTCCTTGCGCCAGCGGAGAAGGGGTTCATTCCACCCGAAAAAGGCGTATGCTAGACTCAAACGGCGCTGCATTCCCATAGGAGGAGATGATGAACGCCCTACGTTGGCGCAGTCGGCTTCTACTTTTATGCCTCGTTACGCTCCCGTTCGTCCTATTAATCCCGGCTTCTTCTCAAGAAGACACCTCAATTCGCGTCCTGTTTATGCACCATTCCACCGGGCTTGGCTTGATCGAGCAGGGGGGACTGCGTGAAGGCTTAGCAGAATATGCGCTCGAACTCTGGGATCACGGCTATAACGGCGAAGGTCTTACCGATGGCTCAGGCGAACACCTCGGCATCAATTGGGAAGTCCCCGACGACAACACCGATCCCATCGGTTGGTTTAATATTTTCAATCAAGACGTGACCGAACCACCGGAGAACACCTTGAGCCACATGCTCGATTTTCCGGTGATCCTGTTCAAAAGTTGTTTCCCATCCTCCAATATCGAAAGCGACGAGCAGTTTGAAGAGTACCGCGATTATTTCCTCTCCATCCGTGACGTAATCGACCAGTACCCGGATCACCTGTTCATCCCATTCACAACGCCGCCCCTCGTGCCAAATGAAACCTCACCCGAAGCCGCAGCAAGGGCGCGTGAGTGGGCTTCCTATCTCACATCCGACGAATACACGGAGGATCGCCCCAATATCGCGGTGTTCGATTTCTTCTCGGCGCTGGCAGACGAAAACGGCTATCTGCGCGAGGAATACCGCGCTGACGAATGGGACAGCCACCCGAACGAGATCGCCAATCAAGAAGTCGCCGCGCTCTTGGTCGAATTTGTGGTGAGCGTGGTCGAGAAATTCGATTTTGAAGGCGGCGCGGGTATCATTCACGCAAATGTGATTCTAGAGGATATTTCATGACGCCCCTACCTAACCGTACACGCGCCGTCGTACTCCATGCTTATAATCTCGACGGCTGGCGCGTGGATGATCACGATCTCCCGCCGCTCAAACCGGATGAAGTGCTGCTCCGCGTGACTGCCGCACCACTCAATCCCTCGGATGTGGCGTTTTTGCAGGGTATGTACGGCATCCGTAAGCCGCTCCCAACCATCCCCGGCTTTGAAGGCGGCGGGCGGGTGATCGCCGTCGGAGAAAGCCTCAACGCCGCACACTGGATCGATAAACGCGCCGCATGTCTCGCAACAGGCGCAAGCGGCACATACACCGAATATCTCGTCACCAACAGTTCCGCAGTGCTGCCCGTCTCCGATCAAATCTCTGATGATGCCGCGTCAATGATGCTCGTCAACCCGCTGACCGCATGGGCATTGATCGACATGGCAGCATCGGCAGGCGTCAAAGCTGTCATCCAAACCGCCGCCGCCAGCGCGCTCGGTAAGATGCTCCGCCGCTTCGGGGAATCACGCGGAATCGCCGTCATCAACATCGTGCGCCGTGCCGCCCAAGTCGAAACCTTGATCGCGGAAGGCGCGGCATACGTCCTCGATTCCACCAGCGAAACATTCGATAGCGATCTGCGCGGCATGGCATCGTCATTAGGCGCAAAAATGGCATTCGATGCCGTCGGCGGCGCGCTTACCGATAGGATTCTGCGCGCCATGCCCAATGGCGCACGGGTGATCGTGTACGGCGGCTTAGAAGGATCGCCCGTATCGGTCGGTGTCGATCAATTCATCTTCCGCGATAAACATATACAGGGCTTCTGGCTCTCAAGCTGGATGCCGCATAATCCCGTCAAGGTCGCTGAAGCATGGGCGGTGATTCAGGCGCAGCATGACGCATTCCGATCAGACGTGCGCGCCCGTTTCCCCCTCGACCGTTTCGATGATGCCCTTCGCCTCTATACCGCTCAAATGAGCGGCGGCAAGGTCTTAATCACCCCCTGACCGCCCTTGCTCTTCTCCCCTCCTTGCGCCAGCGGGGAGGGGTTTCTTTTCCGAGCGTGTAGGGACAGGGCATACCCTGTCCTGTGAGGGAGAGGTCACCCTTGCTCTTCTCCCCTCCTTGCGAAAGCGGGGAAGGGTCGGGGGAGGGGTTGCCCTGTCCTGTGAGCGGCAGGCGTAGCGTTTGCGTTAACTCAAGGAGTTTCCCGGTTATGTGTGGTATAGCAGGCATTGTGGATCAACGCGGCGGACGGGTTGAAAGTGCGCGCGTGCGCGCTATGTGTGACGCCATCCGTCACCGGGGACCCGATGGCGACGGTTTTTATGATCATCCCGATGGTTCAGCATCGATCGGCATGCGCCGCCTCAGCATTATCGACATCGACGGCAGCGATCAGCCGCTTTATAACGAAGACCGCACCATTGCGATGGTGTTCAACGGCGAAATCTATAACTATCGTGAACTACGCGCCGAACTCATCAAACAGGGGCATCACCTCACGACAGACGGCGACGGCGAAACCCTGATCCATCTCTACGAACAGCACGGCGTTGACGGCATGTTCCGCCAACTGCGCGGCATGTACGCCTTCGCGCTCATTGATACAGCGCGTAAGCGGCTGGTTTTAGCAGTCGATCACATTGGCATGAAGCCGCTCTATTACGCCGAACAGAACGGATTCCTGTACTTTTCCAGCGAAGTCAAAGCGCTGATCGCCGGGGGAATCCTTCCGCGCTTAAATCCCACCGTGTTAGATACCTATTTCTCGTTCGGCTTCATGATCGGACAAGAAACCTTGTTCGGCGGTGTCAAGCGCTTGATGCCCGGTCATGTTTTAATCGCCGAAAACGGCACGATTCAAATTCAGCGCTATTGGGAATTCCCCGATTACACCGGAAACCCACCCCTCACCCCCGATTCCCGCGCTGACGAAGCCATCATTGCCGATCTGCGCGAACGCATCACCGAATCGGTGCGGCTGCACTTGCGCGCCGATGTCCCGCTCGGCTTATTTTTAAGCGGCGGCGTCGATTCGGCGGCGATATTGGCGCTCATGTCCGCCGAAGCAGTCGGGCGTGTGAATACCTACACAGTCGGTTACGCGGCGGACACCCCCGATAACGAACTCGATGCGGCGCGGCGCATCGCAGCGCATTACGGCGCAGAACATCACGAGCGCGTGATCACGGCGGCGGATTGGTGGGCAGGATTTGAGCGTTATGTCTATCATCACGACGAGCCGAACGCCAATTCGAGCGCCGTTTCGCTGCTGCTGCTGGCAGAACTCACCGGATCGCAGTTGAAAGTCGTCTTGACCGGGTTGGGCGGCGATGAATTATTCGGCGGCTATGCCAATCACCGCGCCATTCCCGCGCTCATCGATCGACAGAAGCGTTATGGAGCATTCGCCCGCGCCGCCGCTCCCATCATTGACCGCATCGAGCCGCTTTATCCGGCGCTCAAGCGCTGGCGCGGAATCGGCGCACTGCCCACCTATCTCCCGCGTATCCG
>CALBRY010000619.1 GCA_937927665.1 uncultured Chloroflexota bacterium | reverse complement strand
AGTCCATGTCAATATCGGGCATGCTAACACGCCCCGGATTGAGGAAGCGTTCAAACAGCAGGTTATTCTGGATCGGGTCAATGTTGGTGATGCCGATACAGTAAGCGACGACGCACCCCGCACCGGAGCCGCGCACATTCCACCAAATATCGACGGCGCGGGCGAACTCGCACAAATCCCACACGATCAAGAAATACGTCGTAAAGCCCATCTTTTCGATCACGCCGAGTTCGTAATCAAGCCGCTGACGCAGTTTCGGATCGGTTTCGGCACGGGCGCCGTAACGCCAACGTAAGCCGATCTCTGCAAGATGGCGCAGATACGTTTCGCTGGTGAACCCATCCGGCACGGTGAAGATCGGCAGGTGATAGCCTTTTTTATCAAGCGAGAGATCGCACATCTCGCTGATCGTGACCGAGTTCTTGAGTGCCGCACCGTCTTGAATATGTCCGAACCACTGCCACATTTGATCCTGTTCGATCAAGTAGTAGCTGTTATCCGACATGCGGAGACGGTTGGTATCGGTTTTGATCGCGCTCGATTGGATGCAGAGCAGGGTATCATGCGCCTCATAGTCGCTCGATTCAACATAATGCACATCAGCGGTCGCGACCAAGTTGAGGCGGTCTTTTTCCGCGATATCAATCAGCCACTCATTGACGGGCTTGAGTTCGTCAATATCGTGCTGCTGAAGTTCGAGATAGAAGCGGTCACGCCCGAAAATATCAACGTATTCGTGAACACGCTTGCGGGCGGCTTCGTACTGCTCTTTGAGAACCAGACTCGGCACTTCGGCGGCGAGGCATCCCGTGGTGACGACTAAGCCGTCGCTGTGTGCCTGCAAAAACTCGCGGTCGATGCGCGGGCGATAATAATAGCCTTCAAGCTGCGCGGCGCTGGCGATCCTGAGCAGATTCAGATAACCCGTCTCGTTTTGCGCCAACATCAGCAGGTGATACGGTTTGGCATCGAGCTTAGAGTCTTTATCGCGCATGGTGCGCGGCGCAAGATATCCTTCCATCCCGATGATTGGCTTGATCCCCGCTTTTTTCGCGGTGCGGTAGAAGTCCATCACGCCAAACATCGTGCCGTGATCGGTGATCGCCAGCGCGGGCATGTTGAGCGCCTTCTGGGCGCGTTCGACCAACTGATTGATGTCGCTTAGACCATCAAGCAGCGAAAATTCGGTGTGAACGTGGAGATGCACAAACGGGTTATCAGACATAGAAACTGTCAAGATTCTCGCGTAGATTTGTCGGAAAGGCTGAACATAAGCCTAGCACAATTGTACAGGAGATTCAGCCATCATGCGGGATACTTTGGGTTATAATTGGTAAACATGTTAAGCATTCACAAGTGAAGCTCTAGATCGATATGCCAGAACTCCCTGAAGTTGAAACGGTCGTGCGCGGCTTGCGCGATCCGCTGATCGGGCACGTAATTTGCGGTGTCTGGTCAGATTGGACGAAGGCGATCCGCTATCCTGATCCCGCCGCTTTTGAAGCGCGCATTACCGGGCAGACGGTGCGTGCGATCAGCCGCCGCGCCAAGTACATTCTTTGCCATCTCGATCACGACATTCTCGTTGTTCACCTCAAAATGACGGGACGACTGTATGTCGCGGGGGACAGCGATACCCAAGAATCGGATCGCTGGGTCCATGTTCGGTTTCAGCTAGACGGCGGGCGACAGCTACGCTTTTCGGATTCGCGTAAGTTCGGTTTTGTTTCGGTGGTCAGCGCCATTGAAGAAATCGCGCCGCATTTAGGACCTGAGCCGCTTTCCGATGCGTTCACGATCGGGGAATTTGCGGCGCGGCTGGCACGGCATCATAAGAACATCAAAGCGCTGCTGTTGGATCAAGCATTTCTCGCCGGAGTTGGCAACATCTACGCTGATGAATCGCTCCATATGGCGAAAATCCACCCGCTGCGCCCCGCCGACAGCTTGACTGCGGAAGAGACAGCACGGCTGCATCACGCGATCCGCGTGGTGCTGGAAAACGGGATCGAGCGCGAAGGCGCAAGCATCAACTGGTATCGCAAACCCGATGGTACTGTCGGCGGCGCTCAGAATCACTTTGCGGTGTATGATCGAAACGGGCAGGCATGTTTGACATGCGGAAGCCCGATTGAGAAGAGTCGTGTTGCACAGCGCGGGACGCACTACTGCCCGACGTGCCAACCTTTAACTGGCTGAGGAATGGTGTATGGAACCCGGTGTCTCTGACTTCTTGCAGCAGATCCCCCTCTCCTTGATCGTCATGTTCTGCGGCTCTGCGCTGGCGCTGCTTGCTGCGCTCACGTTTATCGTGAATGCGCGCGCCCGCCGCCGCGCAAACGCTGTCGCTGGAACATCGGCAGCGCTCTACAGCGCTCCGGTCAATCAATCGACATCGGGAGCGAATGCAGACCTGCCCGATCTCGATTCACTGGTGACAGGCGAACTGCCTGCGCTAGAAATCCCCCCGCCGCGCCCTAACCGCTCCGGTACGTATACGGTTGCGCTGGCGGACGGTGAAATGCTGGAAGCGGTTGATGTGCTTACCGTTTTGCGCGATGTCGCAGATGGCGGGCTTCTGATCCAGATTGGCGAGAAAATTTACCGCAATCCTCCGGCGCTCGCGGATGCCGACTTTAAGCGCCGATTCAACACGATTGTGAGCGAATTGGCGCGCAATCTTTCGGTCACGCCGCCGCGTTCGCCTATCTCCGCCCCGCCGGTCGAATCCGCAGTTTCTGCTTCATCAGGCGAAGCGGTCGAAGGCTCTCCCGCTCAAGCGCCTTATGAAATGCCGACCGACGCCGATATGCTCCCGCCGCGCTCGACAGCGACAACGCGCGCCGCGCCCGGTGATCTGCCGAAATTCACCCTGCCGCAAACGCCGCTTCAGCCAAAACCGCTCCGCCGCGTGCCGAAGCCGACCAACGAGCCGATTCCGGAAATTGATGTCGGCGGCTCGGTAGAAAGCTATCTGCAATTTAAGCTGGAACAATCAGACGAATTTGCCGGACGCAGCATCCACATCCGCCCGAATCCAAAAGGCGATCTCGTCATCGAAGTGGATGGCAAGTTCTATGAATCGGTGGCAGATGTTGAGGATGTGCTCGCGCAGGCATTCCTGCGCGCCGCCATTGAAGAATGGCAGAGCCGCCAGTAAAGCACGCGTGATTACGCGTAAGGTTCAACAACCGGGATGACTGCGCCCCGCCCCTTCTCATCAAGGGTGAAGCGACCCATCGGGCGCAGTTTATCATGCGGGAACACAATCAACGCCCGATTTTCGACTGCCCATTTTTGCCAGATACGCTTGGTTTCGAGCGTGACGACAGGTTCAAGATCATATGCCGTCATCCAGCCGAGACGCTCAAAATGCACGGCGTAGCTGGCAAGATCGCACACGAACAAAAGTGACTCGCCACCGCTCTGTACAATGATACTCATATGACCGGGAGTGTGTCCCGGTGTTGGCACGCCGCGAATCCCCGGCGCGAGATCGCTTTCGCCGTCAAGCAGTCGCATTTGACCCGTCTTAAGAAGCGGTTCGAAGTTATCCGAAATATAGGTGGCGCGTGTGCGCTCGTTGGGATGAGATGCGTCTTGATGTTCACGGCGCTGTACGACATATTCGGCGTTCGGGAACGTGGGTACGAGCGTTCCATCAGAAGAAATGCACATATTCCCGCCAGCGTGATCAGCGTGCAAATGAGTATCGATCACCAGATCGATCTGCTCCGGCGCGATTCCCAATCGTTTGAGCGCCCCCATCACACCACCCTGTGTGCGATCCATCTCCATAAACTGCTGCTGTTTTTCGGGAACACGATCGCCCCATCCGGTATCG
>CALBRY010000618.1 GCA_937927665.1 uncultured Chloroflexota bacterium | reverse complement strand
ATTCAGCACGCGCCGCCGGAACGGATAGATCAGCTTGTTCACCCGCCCCAACATTTCGATATCATCTTTGTAGAAAAACACCTGCTGATCGGTGAGCATATACGGCGGATTGTGCCGCTCGTCGCCGCTGATCAAGAGCGTGGTTACGCCTGCACCGCGTGCGACTCCTGCTTCGTAGACTGTATTCAGATTGTCGGCGGTGATATCCGCGACGACGACTTGAGCGCCTTGAATCAAGTTGACGATGCGCTGCTGCACCGAGATTGTCCCCGCGCCTTCGATCTCGTCCCCGATGAGACACGGCATCGCGGTCACGCGCTCGATCAAGCCGCGAATGATATCTTTCCGCCGTTGATGTGCTAAATCGAAGTCGGTGGCAAAAAAGACATACTGGCGCGATGTAGGTTCACGCCAAACATCATTGAGCTTGGCGGCGGCTTCATGAGACACAGCGGCGATCTGATCCGCCGGAAGTGTGGGAGCAATGGTGATGACCTGAACCGCTTTCGCTTCGAGCGCCTCAGGAACGGTGATAGCCTCGTTTTCACGGATCACCGTAAACGGCAGATTCTTCTCGGCTGCCCAGTGAATTTCGTCGATCATTTGCGGAGATGTGCCGCATGCTTCGTTGGCGCGATGCGGAAGGATTGCCAGCAATCCACCGCAGCTATCCATGATCTGCGTCACACGCTTCTTGCTCTCCACGTTCTGATCATTTGAGTCCCCGATCAGGCGGAAATCCGCGTCCGCGAATGCTTTTGAAACTTGATCCGCGAATGCGGTTTCGTGTTCGCGCCATGTGCGGCTGAGGTAAATATCACGCACGCGCCCATATTTAACTTTCGCCTGCAAAGCCGGGTTGACGTTGCCGAGCGCTTTCAGGAGCGCGTCGGCTGTCTCGATGGTGAATTCGGGCATTTTGATATGGGTGACGGTCGCCATGAACCCGGTCGGTTGGCTGTCATCCAACACCACGGGAATGATGCGAAAATCTTTGAATTGATTCTGGTGCATCAGCGCGAACTGAAATTCCTGCTGCACCCACCCGGAATTAAGCGATGCTTTTGAAATAATCAGCAGAAGGGCGCGGCATTGTCCGATCGCTTTCGGGAGTTCTGACCCGAATTGATCGCCGCCGCTCAAAGAGGCTGCATCGAACCACACGCGCCACCCGGCAATATTCGTCAACCAGTGATAGAGCGGCTCGACGATGGCGGCTTTATCGGCGCTGGCGTGGCTCAAAAAGACATGGAAATCGCGTTTATGAACGGGGAGCATATCCGGGGACATGGCGCAGTCCTTTCAGTAATCATATTTTGGTCAAAAGATAAAAGTTAAAAGTTAGTACAGTTCGTCACTTTTAACCTTTAACTTTCAACTTTCGCCTATCGTTTGGGTTTAGTATCCCTGCAATTCGTCCAGCAGAATATCACCGCGCCGGAGCGCTTGCAGTGCGGCTTGATCGCGGTTTTTCGCGCCGAGCTTGCTCATCGCCTGCGCCAGCGATTCCATCAAGGTCATCATGCTGATATTCATACGCTGGCTGATCTGCTCGTTATCCAAGCCCAGCGCGATATTCAGGACGATCGCGCGTTCGGTATCGGTGAGCTTTTTATCACCGCGATTGCCGATCATGCCCGTGACGACTTTTTCAGCGACTCCCTTACCGAGCACGATATTTCCGGCGACCACCTTGCCGATCGCGTCGATCAGGTCTGCTTCGTCGGCGCTCTTGAGGATATACCCGTGCGCGCCTGCACGAAGGGCTTGCATGATGTACCAATCCTCATCTCGTCCGGTCAGGACAAGCACCTTTGTCGCGGGGGCTTGCTCGCGGATTTCCGGCAGCACGTCTAACCCACCCTTACCCGGCATGTTCAGATCAAGGATCAGCACGTCGGGCTTGGTTTCAATCACTTTATTGAGCGCGGCTTCTCCGTCGCTCGCTTCGCCGATCACCAGCACATCATCGCGCTCAGAAAGCATACTCATCAGGGCGCGGCGCAAAATCGTGTGATCGTCCGCCAATACCACGCGGATCGTCTTGGTAGAAATGCGCTGATCGGCGGGGATCTGGCGGGCGGGCTGCGTCGCATTGACGGGTGCAGCTTCGCCCGTAATCATCTTATCGGACAGAGCCGACGCAAGCGCTTCCATTGACTGGAAGCGGCGCGCAGGATTTTTCTCCAGCGTTTTGAGAATGACTGCTTCGAGCTGCGCCGATAGATTCGGGCTGTGCAACCGGGGCGGCGGCGGCGGTTGTTTGACATGCTGAAGCAGCAGCGCGGGAATATCATCGGTCGAAAACGGAAGCTGACCGGTCGCCATTTCATAAATCACGACGCCGAGCGAATAAATATCGGTGCGGTGATCGAGTGCCATCCCCTGCGCTTGTTCCGGCGAAAGATACGCGGGCGTGCCGATAATCATGCCATCGGCGGTCACACGTTTTGCCTCACGCGGGAGCGCTAACCCCAAGTCCATGATCTTGACCTGACCGTTCGGCGTCACCATGATGTTGGCAGGCTTCACGTCGCGGTGGATGATCTGGCGCTCATGCGCGTATCCAAGTGCAAGCGCGATCTGACGGGCAAGATCGACTACTTTTTCTGGCGATGATGGAATGAATTTAGTGAGGGCATCCCCTTCAACGTATTCGACGATGAGAAACTGCGCGCCATCGTCCTCATCGCTGTCATAGATTGCCATGATATTGGGATGATTTAATTGGGCAACCGCCTGCGCTTCCTGAAAAAACCGCCTGCGCGTTGTCTCTTTTACATGCGGCAGGAGAATCTTGAGCGCAACGGTTCTTCCGAGCTTGCGATCGAGCGCCTTATAAACAGCAGCGGTCGATCCCTCTCCCAGCAGATCTCGTATTTCATAACGTTGTTTGAGGATACGTCCAATCATGGCAGCTAGTTTCAAAGTTACAGGCGGATATTACTAGAATAGCACACTGCCATGACCCGCGCACCTAAAAAGCTATAAAAAATAAGTTCAGGTGATTACGGGGAAAACACCCACTTAATGCGCTTTTAGGCGATCATTTGGGGCGCAGTGTATAGATTAGTTCATATGCGAATAGACCCGGCAGCACAGGCGCGGGTGACTTCTCTTTCGCAAACCGGAGCAGCAGATTTTGCAGCAAGCTCCCGGCGATATAGAAGCCATCGACCCGATACTGCTCGCTTTCTAACATCGCTTTGGCGGTTCGGGGGGTGTAGAAGCGCACATGGGTACGATCCATAATGCCGTAATCTTCATAGTCAAAGCGTCCGGCAAGCAGTTTGAGGCGGATGCTCCAATGCGCGATGTTCGGCAACGAAACGATCACACGGGCATCCGGGGTCAAAAGCTCACGCGCGCGCCGCAGCAAATCCTCAGGGTGATAGAGATGCTCCAGCACTGCCGCCGCCAACAGCACATCATAGGGAGCGCTGGCACGGGCGACTTCTAGGGCGTTCGGATCATTCAGGTCAACCGTATGCACTTCTGAACAGCGCTGTGCGGCGATCTGCGCGGCATTCGAGTCATATTCCAGCCCGGTCACACGGCAGCCGAGCGCCTGTTCCATGTAGCCGGAGAGATACCCCGATGCACAGCCCAATTCCAAGACGCGGCTTTTCGGCGGAATTAAGCGCATCAAAACGCTGTGAGCGTCTCCGGGGTGCGCCGCTTGAGGATCGAAAATGTGATCGAGATGATATTTTGGATCAGTCATGAGAAGCCGTCTCTTTCACTTTCAATTGCTGGTTACTAACGCGCGGTGGTCGATTGTGGCGATACTGACGTTCGATCAGCCACACGATCGCCGCCGCTGAAAAGACGAACAGAAGCGGATCTGTCGGCACGCGGTAGCGCGTTGATGGATGAAAGATCATGTAAGCGATGGTCATGCTGATCTGCGCGATCCAGAGCAGCGAAACATCGCGCCACTGCCGAACCGTCACGATGACCCCGATCAGCGCCAGCAGGAGCAGCGCGCCGAAGTAATAACGATGAATCACGCGACCGAGCGCAAACGCACCGCCGCCATATTCCGCGACCGGATCGCCTTGCGGCAGTCCGGTAATTTCGATTTCGCCTTCCGGCGCGACGGTGATCGCCGCATCCCCCGGCGTGATCACGCTCGGATCGACACCCTCACTTGGATTTAGCGACGGGAATATGTCGATGCTCCAGTGTGTGAGGAACTTCACCCATAAGAGTTCGGGAATGATGCCGGGATTTTCGCGCAGCCATTTGAGCGCAAGCGCCGAGCGTTCTCGATCAGCGGCGGGGCTGTTGGGCGGAAAAGGAATCAATGCGGGATCGGGGGCTGTCCACTGCACGTCATATCCGGCGCGCATGAGCGGGATCACATCGGGGTTGCTGCCTTGATAAAGATTCGATCCGGCGGTCACGCTCATCATGACGAGTTCACCATACACGCCGTAATTGCGCGCTGTCCACGGCAGAATCGGGAGCAAACCGAGCACCGCGACCGGAAGCAGGCGAAGAATCGATTGTGTGAGTGTCAACCGCGCCATGAACCAGAACGGGAGCAGCACAGCGAGAAAAACAAGCACCGGACGAACCAGCGCCGCACCGCCGAGTGTAAGCCCTGCCGCCGCCGCGATCACCCACGCCGCCCGGTCGAATCGTTCGCGTTGGCGCAGCAGCACGGTGAGATAGACGAACAGATGCAGCATCGTGATAAACAGCGGTGTGTCGATGAGCGTGAGATTTTGGAAAATCAGATAGGGGTAGACGGCATAAAATACGCCTGCAAGTCCGCCGATCACGTGACCACGCCGGGGAAATAAGCGGCGCGTGATCATGACCAACAGCGCGATGCTGATCACATCAAGGAGGGTATGCGCCAAGGCAATCGCCAGCGATGAGCGCCCGAACAGCGCATAAACACCTGCGACGAACACGCTGTAGAGCGGCGGCAGCACGGCATCGGGTACGCCGGGGGTTAAGCCATATACGCCGGTGTTGATCAAATTGACGGCATAGGTATCGAACGACGATGAGCCGTGAATCGCGCCGGTTTGCTCAAATGCGAATGTGCCGGGGAAGAGAAAATAGACCGCGATCCGCATCGCAGCGGCGGCGATCAACAAAAGGGGCAGGTGATGCCGCAGCGCGGCGCGGTAGAGTGTGATCATGGCGGGAACTTTAGCACAAAAATCAGCCGTGCGAAGAGAGGTAAAAAAAGAGGGGCAAATGCATCAAAACCAAGAGAACAAAAAAACATAACGCAAAGACACGAAGCCGCAAAGAGACTCAACTTGCAGATGCACCTTTGCGCTGACTCTTTTCTGCTCCTCTGGCATTTTGGCGTTTGCCCTCCGCGCACACGATTTTTGACGTGCGGAGTAAAATCGCTGTGGTAAAATTCCGCGCATGAAGACTGTTCGCACCCGCCTGATCCCATTGATCCTGCTCGTGTACGGCGCATTGATCGCCATTGCTTGTACGCTTAGCAGCGAACCCGCCCCGACGATTGTGCCGCGCGCAACCAATACGCCGCCGCCGACCATCGGTTATGCGACCTTATCGACGACCGAACTCCCGCCGGGCATTCCCACCTCTGCACCGCGCATTGATGCGCGCCTGATCAGCCTGCTCTCTCAGGTTGAACCAGACCGCCTGATTTTGCATGTCAACGCGCTGGTGAATATGCACACGCGCCATGTGCTTTCGGTGCAGGATGTCCCCAATGTGGGAATCGGCGCAGCATACAATTATGTGCGCGGTCAATTTGAACAAATTCGCGATCAATCGCGCGGGAATCTCGTACTGGGCGCGGATCATGAATTTGGATTCGAATGGGCGGGGGTTCGGGGCGTCGGAAAGAATATCGTCGCTGTGATTCCCGGCACGGAGACGGGCGCGGGTATTCTCGTGATCGGTTCGCATTATGACAGTATCTCGATTGCGTGGGAGGATGGAAACGCTTACGCTCCCGGCGCGAACGACAACGCCAGCGGGATGGCATCCCTCTTGGAGATCGCCCGTGTGATGAGCCAGCGTCAGCACCGCGCAACCGTGATGTTTGTCGCCTTCAGCGCTGAAGAAATCGGGCGAGAAGGCAGCATCCAATTCGCGGAGTATCTGCTGCAACAGAACTTCGATGTCAATTGGATGATCAATATGGACATTATGGGCAGCAGCACGGGCGCGGATGGTTCGATCAATGACCGCGAGATCCGGTTGTACAGTTCCGATCCCAACGAAGGCGAAGGTTCGGAGTCGCGCCAGCTTGCGCGCGCGCTTCAAGTTATTGTGAACCGCCATGTTCCAGATATGACCGCCGTCTTGATTCCGCTCGGTGATCGTGATGGACGCTACGGCGATCATTTGAGTTTTAGCGAACGCGGTTTCGCGGCGGTGCGCTTTATCGAAATGAACGAGGATTTGACGCGCGTCCATAATGACCGCGATACGAGCGAAGATATTCAGGCGCTTTATTTAACGCGCTCCACGCAAACCGTACTCGCCGCCGCGACTGCACTCGCCGATGGGGTGCGTCCGCCGCAAAATATCGTTCTGCGCGATGACGGGAACGGGCTGCGGACTCTGCGTTGGGATGAACGCCCGGAAGCCACGGGGTATCTGGTCGCGCTTCGTCCGGTTGGCGCGTCGAGTTACGGGGATACATTTGTGATCAGCGATCCGTTTGTTCAA
>CALBRY010000617.1 GCA_937927665.1 uncultured Chloroflexota bacterium | reverse complement strand
ATGTTGGCGCTGGTTGTCTCCGTGATCCGCACAATGCGCCGTCGTACCTGATCACGCTTCGCGTCCTTGCGCCTTTGCGTTGATGTTCTTTATCTCTCCTCTCTGCGATCTCCGCGCCTCTGCGGTTCAATCCCTTGCTTCGCGCCTCTGCGCCTTCGCGCCTTTGCGTTGATGTTCTTTTCTTTATCTCTCCTCTCTGCGGTTCAATCCCTTCTTTGCGCCTTCGCGTCCTTGCGCCTTTGCGTTGATGTTCTTTATCTCCCCCTCTGCGGTTCAATCCCTTCTTTGCGCCTTTGCGTCCTTGCGCCTTTGCGTTGATGTTCTTTTCTTTATCTCCCCTCTCTGCGATCTCCGCGCCCTCTGCGGTTCAATCCCTGCTTTTCACGTCCTTGCGTTCTTCCCGCGTCTCCCTGTATCATGCCAAGTGATATCCTCGATGATCTTGTGAGAACAGCACCATGGCGAAACCCAAAATCGAACCCCGTCTCCCCAAAGGGATGCGCGACTTTCTCCCCGGCGATATGCTCAAGCGTGACTATGTGTTCGGCGTGGTGCGCGATGTCTTTCATCTCTACGGCTTCGAGCCGCTGCAAACCCCCGTCCTTGAGTTGTACGAAACCCTGATGGGCAAATACGGCGAAGATGCCGAAAAACTGATTTTCCGCGCACAGCACCCCGGCGGTAAAGAAGAACTCGCCCTACGATATGATTTGACAGTGCCGCTGGCGCGCGTCGTTGGGCAGTACCAGAACGAAATCGTCCTCCCCTTCCGGCGCTATCAGATGTCCCCGGTATGGCGTGGTGAACGTCCGCAAAAAGGGCGCTATCGCGAGTTCTACCAATGCGATATGGACATCGCGGGCGCTGTCGGACAAGATGCCGATGCCGAAATCGTCTCGTTGGTGGCAACCGCACTGAGGCGGCTCGGGTTCACGCGCTTCAGCGTCAATTTGAATAACCGCAAACTGCTCACGGCGGTTGGTGTCTACGCCGGAGTCGATGGCGCGGCATTGAGCGAGCTTTACCGCAGTATCGATAAATTCGACAAGATCGGCGCGGATGGCGTGCGCGATGAACTGATCCGTCGCGGCTTAAGCGCGGAAGTGGTCGAAAAGATCATGCGCTTGATCACGCTCGAACTCCCCCGCGATGAAAAACTCGATTTCTTAGATGAAATGATGGGCGAAATTCCGATCGCGCGCGAAGGCATTAACGAACTGCGCCAACTGCAAACCCATCTCCGCCAGTTGAACATCCCCGACGAGAATTACGGCTTCGATTTCACGATGGTGCGCGGACTTGGCTACTACACCGGACCTATTTTTGAAGCCATCATCCCCGATGGCGGCGTTGGCAGCGTCGCAGGCGGCGGACGATACGACGATCTGGTTGGCTTGTTCCGGGGCGAAACCATCCCCACGACCGGCGGATCGCTCGGCATCGAACGCATCATTGATGTGGTCGAGCAGTTCGGTTTATTCCCGGATCACATCGCCGGAACCGTCGTGCAAACGCTCGTCACCGTCTTTGACAACAGCACACGGTCAGAATCCGTCGCCCTTGCCGGAGAACTGCGCGCGGGCGATGTTCGCACCGAGCTTTACCTGCAAGACAAACCGATCGGTAAGCAGATCGGTTATGCCGACAAAAAAGGCGTCTTAATCGTGGCACTGCTTGGCGCGGACGAGATCGCAAACGGCGTGGTCAAGTTTAAGCGGCTCAAAGACGGCACGGAGATCACCGTCCCACGCGCCGAGGCAGTACAAGCCGTCAAAAAGCTGCTTCAGTGAGCCGCCCATGACGACGATCAACACAACCCCCGTTCAACCGCTGATCAGCCGCATCACTGCCAGCATAATTCGCCGCGTGCAGGGATCGCGTAAGAGTCGGGTACGCGGGTTAACTCGAATACTTTCGGCGGGGAGGCGATTTCTGCCGGAGTATCGCGGCGCGATTCAGCTTGCGGATAGCACGCGCTTCTGGATCGATACGCAAGCACAGCCTGTCGATTTTTGGGTGTTTTACACCGGCGACTTTGAGCCATCGATTACATGGATACTGCGCCAGCACACAAAACCCGGCGCACACTGCCTTGATATTGGCGCGAACGTCGGGCATTACGCGATGCGAATGGCGACGTGGGCAGGTTCAAGCGGGCGAGTCGCCGCGTTTGAACCTGATCCCGATATCGCGGCGCGTATTCAGCGCAGCGTCAACGAGAGCGGTTACGCCCATGTCAAGGTAATACCGAATGCGGTCAGCGACAGCGAAGGCACGCGCACATTTTACATCGGGCATAAATCGGTGTATTCCGCGCTCGATCCGTCACAGGTTCAGCAGATCACGCGCTCGGTGACGCTGGAAACCGTCACGATAGACGATTTTTTGCAGCGTGAAGGCTGGACGCGGTTGGATGTGATCAAGATCGATACACAGGGCAACGACTGCCAGTGTATTCTCGGCGGAAAGACGGCGATCCGCACACACCGCCCGTTCATCGTGTTCGAATATCAGCACGATACCCCCGCCGATCTCGCATCACAGGTATTTGATCTGCTCGGCGCGTGCGGCTATACGCTGAAAACCCTCTCCCCTTACGGTGAGCTTTCCCCATTCAAACGCGAAGCGATCCAATCGGGTTATGTCGATATTGCCTGTTTTCCGTCCCCCTAAGCGCTGGGGGATAGGCAAATAGGTTAAGTGGGGGATAATAAACAATGGCGATGATGATGGTTTGAGCCTCTTGCATGGTCATCGCCTACTTGTGGGGGATTAACCCGTATGGAAGGTCTGATCATTCCAATTGTCATCCTTGCGCTCTTTCTGCTGGTGCTTGGTGTTTTCCTGCCCAATATCATTTTGGGGCTGGTGATCATCAATGAGCGGCAGGTAGGGATCGTCGTGCGCCGCTTCAGCACTCAGAACAAATCGCTTCCTCCCGGCAAGTTAATCGCGCTGAACGGTGAACCGGGCATTCAAGCCGATACGCTCGCGCCGGGGTGGCATTTCGGCTATTGGTCGTGGATGTACACCGTCGAACGCGCGCCTGTCACCGTGGTCCAGCAGGGCGAAATCGCGCTCGT
>CALBRY010000616.1 GCA_937927665.1 uncultured Chloroflexota bacterium | reverse complement strand
AGCGCTAGGGACTAGATGCGAGCAGCCATGGACAAGAGTGAACCGAAGCAACCCTTGATCTTGGTCGTGGATGACAGCGTTCAGACCGCGATGTTCCAAAAGATCGTCATGGAATACGTGGGCAAGTTTCGCGCGGAAATGGTGACGTCGGGGACAAGCGCGCTTGAGATAGCCCGCACGCTGCACCCGGATTTAGTCCTGATGGATAGCATCATGCCACAGCCCGATGGCTGGGAATGCTGCAAACTCCTGAAGCAAGCTCCCGAAACGCAGCACATTCCGATCTTGCTGTGTGGCACGCTCTCGAATGAAGAGTATCGAATGAAAAGCTTGGAGGCGGGCGCACTCGACTATCTGGTGCTGCCGATGACAGCTCAGGATATCCTCGAACGGGTTCGTCAAGCCCTCGCCTCGGCTAAAGGCTGAAGGTGTTCGTCACCTCACGCGGATTCATGCATCTTGGTGGGCGAGTTTCTCACGGGCGCGGATCTTGAGCTGGGCAACGAAATTGTCCAGCTGGATATAGGCATCTAACTCGGCGCGCTCGGCGTCAGTGAGGCTGTTGTTCTGGTTGTTACTATCCAGCAGATAGCGCAGACGCTCTTGGGCGGCGTCGGAGGCGCGCAAATTGATGATTTGCTCCGGTGTCGGCTGTGAGAGCAAGAATTCGAAGATCTCATCTGATGGTGTACGTTCTCGCCGGGCAGCAGCCATAGCTTCAGTTTGCTGGTGGAATTTCACTCAGAATGCTGTCGAGTGCATATTTGAGCGCTTCTTCGAGTTTCTGCATTCCTCTAGGGGTGTATTCGTACACAAGTACACGCTTGCCCCGCACGTCGAATGGCACGTCCTCAATCCGCTGCGTGATCATAATGGCTGGCTTGCCCAGCGTATGCGCTATTCCTAATTCATAGAAGACATTTGGGTTGCGGTCGGTGCAGTCGGCGATGACAAGGCGGGCGTTATAGATGAGCGACCAGATTTCACGCATAATATCATGATGTGAAAATGGGTCATCCCCGCGCTTAATTGTCAGTCCCGCCTTTTGGACAGTGGGTTTGACGAAATCCTCGTAGACGGGGTTTAGACCCTCTCGAAAAGGCATGATCATGAAAGCATCAGATTGAAAGCGCACCTCGCGCACTGGTTGACCGAAAGTCGGTGTTGCAGTTATCTCGTCTGGATTTATCGTTCGAATGCGGCGTTTTTCGCGTGCTTGCTTGGCCAAGCGATCAATTGAAGAGATAAGCTGGGGAAAAGCGTCCCAGGCTTGGCCGTGATAATCGAGCGGTTGGAAGAAGCGAATAAAAAGAGGATCATCCTGAAAGTTGTATTGGCCGCTTTGAACGATGGGAAGGATCGATAAACCGGCACCCCGCGCAATATCAATTTTGCGTTGTAACCAGCGGCTGTCCTGCGCGCCTGGACCAATGACAGCGATTAGCACATCACGTTGCGTTAGTGCTGCAACCAGATCCTGTACCCAGTCGACCCCCGGTTGCACATCACTGTCTGCCCAAGTATCGTAAGTCTGCTCTCGCAGATAGGCTATCAATGAACGAGCGAGATCAAATCCACCTCGTTGAGCGAATACTACGGCAACGTCAGCTTTTCCCATAATAAGTAGACCTTTACTAATTCTCTTAGAAGTATAGCAGACTAAGTGCCTGACCGACTTATCATTTCTCGATCTCCAAACCCCCGCAATCGCGGCGAACTGTTCGAGTGCAGCGCGTAGATCGGCCATGATTTCGGCGGCGATGATCGCCGGAATGGCATCTTGAGTCTTTGGCTGTAACCGAGCATCTAGCCAAATATCATGCTGCTTGAAAACGGTTTTCAAGTGTATTTCCAGCTCACACCAGATCTGGTTATCTCTTGGGCTGTAGGAGTCGGATATTTTCACTTGGACTCCCCTTCCCCAGCTACCGCAACCGTCATGCTGACTTCACGCCGACGACCGCATACTCCACGCCGCTCGGGTTGCACATGTGCTTGGAAGCAGCGAGGATTTCCATACCGACAAGGCTACCGTCTTCGGCATAATCGAGGATCACCCCCGGCTTATCCTCATCGCTTTCGGCAATGGGCGCGTCGTTGAAGAGAATCCGCAGCACATCGACACGGACATCATAGATCACTTTCATGATGTTACTCCTCTGTCATCAAACAGCAATCGCTGTGAACAGTTCGAGTTCAGCGCGCAGATCGTCCATGATTTCGGCGGGCAGTTGAAAACCGTTTTCAACCACTCTCCTACCCCCCACTTGATCACTCCCCTTCCAGCTTGATCGGCTGGAAATGCAAGTGCGCGAGTTCCGGCGGCGGTTCCGGCATGGGCTTCTGCCAGTAGACCGGGCGGATCACGCCGA
>CALBRY010000615.1 GCA_937927665.1 uncultured Chloroflexota bacterium | reverse complement strand
CTAGTCGCGGATCAAGGAACGTGGAAAGCGATTCGATCATGCCGTTCAGCTCACGTTCGGTAAGCGGCACGAATCCCCAATTTTTCTCCCAGCCGAAATTGTAGAGTTCTTTGATCAGCCGGAATTCAGCGTCGCGATCCTTGTTATTGAACGGACGCACCGTGACCTTGTTGCGGCGCATGACCGCCTGAGAGATTCTTCCCAACCGTTCCATCAACCCCGATTGCAAGACCTCGGGCTTCTCGAGCGAGAAGCTCACCATGTCCATTGCTTTTGCGAAACCGGCTTTTTCGATGAAACCTTGATAGTACGGTGGGTTGTAGGGCATCAGGAGGATCGGGCGGGTGAAGTTTTCGATCAACAGCCCGACATCTTCATGGGTGGTAAACGTCTGTGGTCCGCGAATGATCGGGTAGCCCTTCGCGCCGACCCAATCAACGGCGGTTTGAAGGAGTGCTTGTGCGGCTTCTGGATCCTCGTAGCATTCAAATGCGCCGAAAAACCCGATTCGCTCGTCATGAAACTCATTGTGGCGGTGATTGATGTACGCTGCGATTGTGCCGACGATTTGATCCCCGCGCCACGCGGCGAAATAATCCCCTTCAAGGTATTCCCACGCGGGACCCTTCGATTTATCAAGGATTTCGTGGCGCATCGAAAGCAACGGCGGAACCCAATTGGGATCGTTTTTGTACAGTGTCCAAGGAAATTCAAAGAAGGCTTTGTTATCCTGCTTCGATTCAACCTTGCGAATCGTCAACGGAGCCGTAGACATAAACATCGCTCTCTTGCGTCGGAATCAAGTCAGATTAATGTGCCACAATGGTAACGGGTTTTGTGCGGAAAAACACCTTGACATTTCTAGGCTAAGTTTGTTACTATTCTGAGCGTGTTGAGCCATATTCCACAGTAGCTCAATGGCAGAGCAATCGGCTGTTAACCGATGGGTTGTAGGTTCGAGTCCTACCTGTGGAGACTGATTGGAGCCAGTCCGAACATCCAGCACCCTCAAAGGCGCTGGATGTTTGCATTTCTGAGGGGTTCACTCGCTGCCCGCGTTTTGCTCTATCGGATAAGTCCTTCAGATAGGCAAACGGAGCATTCAATTCCAAGACGATTTCGCCGTCCGTGTTGACAACCACCTGTCTGACCATGTGAAGCAGCAGTTCCCGTTGGGCGCTTACTTCAAGACGATTATACAGCGATCCTACTTGCGCGATGATTCCAAGTGCTGTTTCCAGATTGTCGATATGAAATTCCTGCTGCTGGGCAATGCTATCTAAGTTTGAGCGCAGCCGATTGCGCTTCTCCTGCCACTCTGCCCATAACCCGTTCCAGATATCTTCGCTGATCTTGCCACTCACCAGCAACCGCGCCATTCGTGCTTCTTCCTGGTCAATGTTGGTGAGCGCATCAGTCATCAGTTTGCGCTCGTCAGGACGTGCCAGACCGAGCTTCTCCGCCAAGTCCTGCTTGTAGTAAGCGCGGATGATGGGCAAATGCGCCGGATCAATCTGGATAGCGCACAGCTCATCGGGTATCTGGGAGTCGATCTTCTCGCACATAAAATTGATATTGCTGCGTGGGACGCAGTAATACGGCGTGCCACCTCCCGAACGGCTCGCGTTCGGAGTTGAACACG
>CALBRY010000614.1 GCA_937927665.1 uncultured Chloroflexota bacterium | reverse complement strand
CTTTGCGTTGATGTCCTTCGCGCTTTTCCTGACCTTTTCGGCTGGTTGACGCATTTCCGCGAACATCCGTATAATCGATCGAGATGGCGGGTTTAGTGGAAAGTCCCCTGCGTATGGACAAGCGCATGATCGATTTCATCCGGGCGCTGCGCGCCGCGGGTGTGCGAATCTCACTCGCGGAGAGCATGGACGCGATGCGAGGCGTTGAAGAATTGGGCGTGAGCGAACGCGAGAGCTTCCGCGCCGCCATGAAAACGACGCTGGTCAAAGAGGCGAAAGATCAGGGAACTTTTGAGGAATTTTTCCCGCTGTTCTTCGGCTCACAAGTGCCACCGATGCAGAACATCCCCAACCAGCTATCTCCCGAAGACAAGCAGATGCTTCAGCAGGCGCTCCGGTCGTTGATCGGCAATCTGGGAGCGCTGAAAGAACTCATGCGCCAGTTGATTCAAGGGCAGGGGTTCAGCAAAGAACAGCTTGATCGACAGGGGCAGCAGGCAGGGCTGGAACAAGCAAGCGGAATGTATCAGCGTCCGTGGTTTGAACGGCGCATGCAGCGTCAGATGGATTTGCAGCAGCTTCAACAGTTGATCGATCAACTGATGGCGCAGCTTGATCAAATGGGCATGAGTCAGGAAGCACAGCAGGAACTCCGCGAAATGCTGGAGCAGAATGCCGAAGGACTCAGCGAACAGGTGAGCCAATACGTCGGCGCATCGCTGGCGGAACAAATGGCGAATCAAGAGCCGAAGCCGAAAGAAGATTTGCTCGATATTCCGTTCACACGCTTGAGCGACAGCGAAGTCGATGCGATCCGCGACGAAATCCGGCGGCTGGCGGCAAGACTCCGCAGCCGTGCCGCACTGCGCCAGAAACGCGCCAAAACGGGAACACTCGACCCGCGCAAGACGATCCGCGCCAACATGCGCTACGGCGGCGTGCCGGTTGAACTTCAGTACCGCGAAAAACATGTCAAACCGTCGCTGGTGTTGATCTGCGACATCAGTACATCGATGCGCTACTGTGCCGAATTCCTGCTCACGCTGATTTACGAATTGCAGGATCAAGTGGCGCGCACCAACAGCTATGTGTTCATCAGCGATTTAGTCGATATCAGCATGGTATTCAAAGAATATCAGCCGATGGAAGCGGTCGAAAAAGTGCTGAGTGAAAATCGACCGGGATATTACAATACCGATCTCGGCGGCAGCATGGCGACGTTTAAGCGTGATTTTATGGGCGTGCTGACCAGCAAAACGACGGTGATCGTCTTGGGCGACGGGCGGAATAACCATAACAATCCGCGCATCGACATCATGCAAGAAGTGATGCGAAAAAGCCGCCGTTTGCTCTGGTTCAACCCGGAGCATCCGAGCCAATGGGGAACGGGTGACAGCGATATGCACCTGTACGCCCCGGCGTCACACGGCGTTCACCGGGTGACGAATCTGCGCGAACTCGCGGCGGCGGTGGATAAGATTCTGGCGGATGGATAAATCATGACAACGATCACAATTTCAATCGATCTTCCCGATGATCGCTTGCAGGATGCGAAGGAATTCGGTGTGCTGGATGCAGGCATGATCGCATCGCTGATCGAATCCGAGCTTGATCGACGCATCATGGCTCTATTCGACGCTCTCCCCACAAGTGATGGGTAACACTGGTTGACACGATCGCGGCTTTCCAGTACAGTGATTTAATCTGCTTTAGAGGATTGACCATGTTTTATCATGTGTGTTGTAGCTGTCCGAACGGGGCGTTCACCGAAGGGACAGCGAGCCAAACGGAATCATTCGTAACGGGGTAAATTCGCCCGCTTACGTTTAAGCCGAAACGCCGACCGTCAACCGGAGCGTGAAGCGCCCAAAAAGGGAAATCTTCCCTTGCGCTTCACGCTTTTTGTTTGCGGATCGGCGTTTTTTGTTGAAATCATGAGGAATCGACGGAAATGACCCTACTCTATCAAGCACCGAAGATCATTTACCGGGATGTCAACGACATTGACACGCTGATCGGAAACACCCCGCTGCTGACCTTTCAGCGGATCACCGCGCATCTGCCGCAAAATGTCCAGATTTTCGCCAAAGCGGAATGGATGAACCCCGGCGGAAGTGTCAAAGACCGGGCAGCGGCGCATATCATCCGGCAGGCGGAGCGCGATGGCAAACTGCGCCCCGGTATGACGTTGATCGACAGCACGAGCGGCAATACGGGGATCGCGTATGCGATGCTTGGCGCGGCGAGGGGGTACAAGATCAAGCTGTATCTGCCCGCCAACGCCAGCCCGGAGCGAATCGCCATTTTGCGCGCTTACGGGGCGGAACTCGTGCTGACTGATCCACTGGAAGGGAGCGACGGCGCGATCCGTGCGGTGCGGGCAGCCGTTGCCGCCGCGCCGGACGCGTATTTTTACGCAGATCAATACGATAATCCCGCCAATTGGCAGGCGCACTATAAAACGACAGGGGTCGAAATCTGGGAGCAGACCAGCGGCGCGGTAACGCATTTTGTCGCCGGATTAGGCACATCCGGCACGTTGATGGGAACGGGTCGCCGCTTGAAAGAATACAACCCCGATGTTCAGATCGTCGCTTTGCAGCCGGATTCACCGTTTCACGGCTTGGAAGGTCT
>CALBRY010000613.1 GCA_937927665.1 uncultured Chloroflexota bacterium | reverse complement strand
TAAAACCATTTCGGGCTGCAAATTCTGCAAGTCCGAAAAAACAACCATGTCTGCTTTGCGACCGAGCGCGATTGCGCCGCGATCGTGCAGTCTAAACCAGTTTGCCGTGTTGATCGTCCCCATGCGGATCGCCATGATCGGGTCGATTCCCGAAGCGATCGCGGTGCGGATCATGTAATCAATACTGCCCTGATCGATCAAGCTGTTTGGCTGGCGATCATCGGTACAGAAGCACAACCGATGATGATTCTGTGCTGTGACGACCGGCAGCAGCGCTTTCAGATTGTGTGTCGTCGTTCCCTCGCGGATCAAGATCGTCATGCCCAAGCGCAGCTTTTCGAGCGCTTCTTCTGGCGTGGTGCATTCGTGATCGCTGCCGATGCCCGATGCGACGTAGGCATTCAGTGATCGCCCTGTCAACGCCGGACTGTGACCATCAATCACGCGGTCGCTGAACATGGACAGCTTTTCAAGCATATCCTCGTCCCCGTAGACCACACCCGGATAATTCATCACTTCCGCCAGCCCCAGCACCCATGGGCTGCTCAAAAGCTGCGCGAGGTCGTCCGCGCCCAAGCGTGCGCCGCTCGTCTCCATATGGGTCGCCGGAACACAGCTCGACGCCATCACATACACGCTGATCGGTCCATACTTGGCGCGTTCCAACATGAAGCGCATACCTTCCAAGCCAAGTACGTTGGCGATCTCATGCGGATCGGTGACGACACTGGTTACACCGTGCGCCGCGACGATGCGTGAAAATTCCGGCGGTGTGCATAAACTGCTTTCGATATGCACGTGCGCGTCGATGAATCCCGGCGACACATAGCGCCCTTGCAAGTCGATCTCCTGCTTGGCGCTGTAGCCGCTCCCCAAGCCGATAATCGTATCGCCATGCACCGCGATTTCAGTTTCGTAGATTTCACCCGTCAGCACGTTGATCATGCGCGCATTTTTCAGCAGCAGATCAGGTTCGATTTCTCCGCGTGCGGCGGCGATTCGTTCTGCCAAGCGTAGGACTTTATCGTTCGATTCTTGTGTCATCGTTTATTCGCCCCGTATCAGCCGCCGTGAGATACCGTTGTGCTGTTCGACTAACATCCGCATGTCGATCGTCGTCAGCCGTCCCTCTTTCACCACAACCTTACCGTTGATGATACTCAAATCAACCTGTTGGGGCGCGCAGAATATCAGCGCCGCCGCTAGATCGTGCTGCGCTCCCGCAAACGATGGCGTATCTACCCGGAAAGCGACCATATCCGCCGCCATACCCGGCGCGAGTGCGCCAATATCGTCACGACCAAGCACCGCCGCACCGCCCAACGTTGCGATTTCGAGACTTTCACGGGCAGACATCGCTTTCGGGTTGCCGTTCGCCCGCTGGAGCAGCATCGCTTGACGCGCTTCGCCGAGCAAGTGACTGCTGTCATTCGATGCCGAGCCATCGACCCCTAAACCGACCGGAACGCCCGAATCGCGCATTTTGCGGATTGGCGCGATCCCTGATGCCAGCCGCATATTCGATGAGGGACAGTGACACACTCCTGTTCCCGTTTTGCCGAACAGCCCGACTTCGCGCTCGTTCAAACAAACACAGTGCGCGTGCCAAACATCCGAGCCTACCCAATTGACCTCGCGAGCGTAGTCACCGGGGAGCAGCCCGAATTTTTCAAGGCTGTAGGCAACATCATTGGCATTTTCCGCCAGATGCGTATGTAAGCGCACGCCATAGCTCCGCGCCAGCACCGCCGATTCTTTCATCAAATTCTGGGAGACGGAGAACGGGGAACAGGGCGCGACGGCAATTCGAAGCATCGCGCCGGGTTTCGCATCGTGATACATCTCGATTACGCGGCGTGTATCTTGAAGAATCGCTTCTTCTGATTCCACGACATCATCGGGTGGAAGTCCGCCGCCGCTTTCGCCGACACTCATCGAACCGCGCGCGGCATGGAAACGTATGCCAATCTCCTGTGCGGCACGGATTTCGTCATCAAGCTGCGATCCATTCGGGAAAATATAAAGATGATCGCTGGAGGTTGTACAACCGGAGAGGATCAGTTCCGCCATCGCCAGTTTTGCCGAGACAAAAATGGCTTCGCCGTTCAACCGCCGCCAGATCGGGTAAAGTGTCCGCAGCCAGTCGAAAAGCTCATTTTCTTGCGCCATCACCCGTGTGAGGGTTTGATACATGTGGTGATGGGTGTTAACCAAACCGGGCATTACAAGATGATTGGGCAGGCGGAATGTTTCATCGGCTTGATGTGCGGCTTCGGGCATCTCTGCGAGTGTCCCGACTGCTTCAATCCGTCCATCCCGCATAAATACAGCGCCATCCGCGATTTCGCGCCGCGCCGGGTCCATCGTCACCAACAAACGTATATCACGAAGAAAGACGGTAGTCATTTGAGGTCTATCACCAGACGTGAATTATGCAAGTGTAGCATATGAACGCCGTACATGCTACATACGGCGTTCGCGTAGGATTTCAAACCGCGCTGCGCGCACTGTGCTGTGCGGCTTTGAGCGTATTCACGATCAACATTGTGATCGTCATTGGACCAACACCACCCGGTACTTTCGTAATCGCGCCCGCCACTTCAACCGCCGACGCAAATTCGACATCGCCAACGAAACGATAACCGCGCGAATCGGTCGGGTCATCAATTTTGTTCGTTCCAACGTCGATCACGATCGCGCCCGGTTTCAGCCAATCGCCCTTCACATACTCTGGCTTGCCGATGGCGGCGACGACGATATCTGCCTCACGGACGATGCTCTGCATATCGCGCGTGCGGCTGTGACACACTGTAACGGTTGCGTTCGCTTTCATTAACATAAGCGCCATGGGCGTTCCAACAATATTGCTCCGTCCGATTACGACGGCGCGCGCGCCTTCTAATTTTGCGCCAGCTTCTTCAAGAAGGTACATACATCCGGTGGGAGTCGCCGGGGTAAACAGTGGATCACGCCCTTTCATCGCCAGCCGCCCGATATTGATCGGGTGAAGTCCGTCCGCATCTTTTTCGAGACTCACGGCGCGCAAAACGGCTTCTTCATCCAGATGATTCGGCAGCGGCAGTTGGACAAGAATGCCGTGAACAGCGGGGTCAGCGTTCATCTGGTTGACCACCGCTTCCACTTCTTCTTGTGTGGCGTTGGCGGGTAGATACTGCCCCACCGAAGTGATCCCAACCGCTTCACACGCGCGCCGTTTCATCCGTACATACTGCGCCGATGCCGGGTTATCGCCCACCAGCACGACTCCCAGACCGGGAACATAACCATGCGCAGCTTGAAACGCCTTTGTTTCCTCGGCAATCTTGCTCCGCATACGCTCCGCTAACTGCTGTCCGTCAATAATTCTTGCTGTCATCTCCGCTGCTCCTTTCGCAAAGCGCGGTACTAAGGGCGTTGAGAATACCACGATGATACGCACCTTTGTATAAGGACTCAGACAAGTTTTCGACAATTATTTCAGCACAGGCGCGCGGCTTGAGGTAACATTAAAGCGTGAATAAAACGAAAGCCGTAACCGCTCAATCCGGCGGAAGTGGTAAGGAAACAGGTGATGGTCAAACACATCGTTCGGCAATCTACTCACATTTTCCGCAGGCGCAGTGATGCCGAAAGTGGGCAGGCACTCGTTGAGTATGTCCTGATCGTGACTTTGGTCATAATCGCGTTCGGGGTTGCAGCGGCGATGACGGGTCCGGCAATCGGCAACGTGTTCGGGAACGTCGTCTTCAACCTGATCGGTCAGGAAATAGACGTTGCGCTTGATCCGGTTGATTTTGGCGATGAAAACAGTTTCTGGGCGACAGTGACTTGGGTTGCGGATCATCCTCAGGGAGATGTTCCGTTTGAAAGTGAATACACGCCGCCGGGAACGATAGAGCCGACGCCAATTTCTTTCGAACAGCAAACGCAAAATGCGCTTGACGCGACATCGACTTCAGTTCAAGCGACCGATAACTATTTTGCGACATCAACTCAGAATGCCATAAACGGTTATGCCACTCAAACGGCAAACTATTGGAATACTGAAACGGCTACAAATGTCCCGCCATCGACACCAACGGAAGGTAGTTGGAATATTCCGTTTGTCGAACAGGGAACAAACGCAAACCGCTGGGTTGCAGGAACACCAAATCCGGACGATGTGTTCGCCCCCGGTGATCCGTGCCAGTGGTCAGTCGTCAATCGCGATGCCGACAGCGCATCGCGCACGGCATTTCTGGATAACGCGCCTGTCGATAGTTGGGCGGCGAACCGTACCTGTTATCTCGAAATTCGCGGACGCGTCAATGTAGGCGATGCAGCCACGAATCCGAATCCGCGTGTGAGTTTCTGGCACATGTGGGATCTCAGCGGCGCATCGACTGTTGAAGGCACGCTGCAAGTGACCAATTGGGTTGACGCGGGCGACGGCTCGTTTGATCGCGCTGCGGCAGCAAGCACTTGGGTGGATGTCCCGCTGATTTCCGGCACAACCACCAATTACAACTGGTCGCGTGTCGAAATTGATCTGCGATCGCTTGGCGGCTTAACAATCACGACGGGCGACCTTGTTTTCCGCTTCAAGCTCGCCAGTGGTGGGGCAAGCAGTTCGCTGGTGCGCTGGTATATTGACGATTTTCAGGTGGTCAACGAAGCCAGCCCGACCAACGAATTCGGACTCGACCAAGTGTGGGACTTGAACAGCCCCGACCAGATGGACGACTTCGTATTTACGGCGGATTCGGCACGCACAATTCAGCGCATGGGTCAATCGCCCGCCGGTTCTTGGCGCTGGACGCTGACCGGAAATGTGTATCGAAGTGGGATGGCGTGGGATGATAGTCCATTCGGGGATTATCCGATACCGACGGAAGGCACATCACAGGCGCATCAACTCCGGTTGAAATATCCGGTTGATGTGACGACTGCACCGATCACCGACTATCAAGGGGATGCCGGGCAGCTTGTGATGAGCTTCTATTACGCCTACGATGTGCCATACGGCACGCGGTTGGAAGTGCAGTACACCACAGATGTCACCAGTCTCGAACCTGCGGGTTGGACTACCTTTGCGGATGGTCTGCTGCTCGACTTTGATGATCCTGCTGGCGCACCTGCGACCAACCAACAAACGCCCCGCTTAAACTTGGCGATGCAGTTTGTTGATGTCAGCCTCGAACCGGTCAAGGATGCCCCATTCCGCATTCGCTTCTTGATGACGGTTAATGCTCAATTCGGCGGCAACCCAACCACGAGCGGCGAAGGTTGGTATATCGACGATATCGCCATTGAGCGCCGTACCGGCACACGCTTCCGCGCGTATCCGTTTAACGATCACGCTGAAGCAGGAAGCATTACTGCTGACAACTGGATCGGCAGCGGCACATGGGGTCCTGCAACAGATTTTGGTGGTTTTGAAGGCACATCCACCGCGTATGCCGATACCCCCAACACAGATTACGCGCTGAACACAGAAACCACGTACGCAATGACGCGGTTGATCGACCTGCTGAATGATACGGTCGCGAAACCGCCGGAAGATTCTGAAGGCGCACGCCCCGCGGCGGATCGTCCGTTCCTGCAATTCTGGCATCAGCGCGACTTCAGGACGAATGTGCGCTTGTATGTCGATCTGTGGACAGAGCGGCGGCAGGATTGGGAGCCGATCTGGTCATTTAACGGAGGGTCGGATACACCGCTCCACAACGATAATGGCGTATGGGAACGTGTCGAAATCGACTTGCGTGAAGCCGCCGCCCGTGCCAACCGAGGCTCATCGGGCAATAACTGGCAGTGGTCGAATGGCGCAGACCCGTTCAGCATCACCGGAAACTCCGACGATATTGATGATGACATTCGCATTCGCTTCCGTATGCAGGTTACCAGCGCCGGGTCACCCGACCGAGGCGTCTATATCGACAACATCACGATCGGCGAGCTTCCTGAAACCGATTGGAAGTTGTGGGGAACGGCTGGCGGCGGAGACGGTGACACCTTCGAAGACAATATCGATGCTTACACGGCAGGTCTGCCCAGCAATGTCTATGACCGCTGGTGGACAGGCGCATTTACTGAGCAAATCGTTCCGTCTGGATGTCCGGCAGCGCAGGACAGCACCCTGTTCGATTATCGCCATACGGCAAGCGGTCGGATGCTAACCGATACGCCCACCACAACATGTTTGAGCGCTGACCTCGATTCGATGGCTGCAGCGACAAAGTACAACAATCGTCAGCTCCGGATCGTGGAAATGCGTACCGTGGTGGACTTAACCAGTACGCCGGGTACGGCATACCCCGGCTT
>CALBRY010000612.1 GCA_937927665.1 uncultured Chloroflexota bacterium | reverse complement strand
CCTGATCGGGATCAATTCCGCCGCGCCATCGAAGACTCGAAGCCGGATGTGCTGCACATCGCCACACCCGGTCCTGTTGGGATGCTTGGAAAAAGGCTTGCGAAGGACTTTGGCGTTCCACTTGTCGGCTATTTCCACACCGATTACCTTTCGATGCAAACGCCGCAAGTGCTGGAAGTGATGTACCCCAATCCTGTCTTGCGCTATGGCGCTTCGGCAGTGATGCAGACCTTTAACCGGATCAGCGAGAAGATCGTGTATGAACCGTGCGATGTCGTCTGCTGTGAAGCAGAAAAGATCGCGGATGGCATTCGCGCACGCAGTTTGAACCACAACCCGATCCTTGTTCCTGCTACGCTGCGGCACGACTTCGATCCGGCGCTGGCGGATGCCAAAGCCTTTATGGAGCGTTTCGCACTTCCCGCAAATCGTCCCCGTGTGTTGTATGTCGGGCGGTTCGCTCCGGACAAAAATATTCAACTGCTGGCGGAATTGGCACACCGTTTACCAGATACGCAGTTCATCGCGGTGGGCGGCGGCTTCCTGCAAAAACTCCTTGAAGATTTGCCGAACATCACCCTGACGGGCTGGCTCAAAGGGGCGGATTTGTGGAGTGCGTATGCCGCTGCCGATCTGTTCATTATGCCAAGCTGGAACGAGACATTCGGATTGGTATCGCTCGAAGCGATGACGATGGGGGTACCTGTGTTCACGGCGGACACCGCCGGAAGCGCACCAGAAGTGATCGCCGCCGGAGCAGGGATGAAATTCGCGCTGGAGGATGTCGATACGGTTGCGCGCGACCTCCATCACCTGATCTGCGATTCTGATAGACTTGCGCTGATGCGCGCCAATGCTCACCAGTGGGCGCTCGAAAACAGCCCGTTGGCACGGTATCAGCGGTTCGTAGAACTGGCATATCAACCCTTGATGGGAAAAGTACACGCGGCTTAGTCGTATTGTGAACGCATGGACACTAAATGAGCGTAATTGACCCGATCCAGAGTCCCCCGTCGAGCTTAACTCATGATGGATTGACCCGTGCCCAAGTTGAGGAGCGTATCTCACGGGGCGAAACGAACGCTTATCAGCCGCGCACCGGACGAAGCTATTGGGATATTGCGCGCGATAACTTCTTGAACTTGTTTAATATCACGCTCTCCCTCGTGCTGGTTGTCGTGTTCTTTTTCCGCGACTGGGCGACGTTGTTTACAGCCGGTTTTTCGGTTGTCACCAACACGATTTTGGGGACAGCGCAAGAAGTCAGCGCCAAACGCAAGCTCGATCAATTGGCGGCATTGGCATCTAAAGAGGCGCAGGTATACCGTGATGGTCAGCTAGTCACGCTTCCGGCGCGCGAGATCGTCAAAGATGATGTGATTCTACTCACGCCGGGAGCGCTGCTCGCCGTCGATGGGGAAATTATCTATTCGGATGCGCTGGAAATTGACGAATCGCAGCTTACCGGAGAAAGTGACCCGATCGAGAAAGTCGCGGATGATCCGTGTACATCAGGATCGTATGTGCTTGCCGGGGCAGGCTTGATGCGAGCAACACAGGTGGGACGCGAAAGCACCGTCAACCGCCTAACGAGCATCGCCAAAGCTTATAAGCGCGTGCTGACGCCGACTCAGCAAAAAGTATCCGCGTTCGTCGAATTGAGCATTTTAGCGATGTTCGCCCTCGGCGCGGCGATCCTCGTCGCGGGCTTGCTGCAAAACAAAGGCGGGTTGAGCATCGCGCGCGATCTCGTCGTCTTGATCACCAGCCTTGTACCGCAGGGTTTAGTGCTGGTCAGCACGCTTTCGCTCACGGTTGGCGCGATTTTGATCAGCCGCCACAAAACGCTGATTCAGCGCGTGAACGCCGTCGAAAGCATGAGCAACGCGACCGTACTGTGCTTCGATAAAACGGGCACGCTGACCAAGAATGAATTGTGTCTGCATCAAATTATCCCGATCGGCGGCGCAACTGAAGCCGAAATAACGGTACTGCTGCGCGATTTTGTGAGCAATATCGCGAGTCATAACACGACATCACACGCTGTTCAGACGTATCTAGAAGCGAATCCGATTGATGGGAAACCGCGTACGAAACTGCGTGAAACCCCATTTACATCGTCGCGTAAGTGGAGCGCAATTCATCTCGCAGATGAGACGCTGATCCTCGGCGCATCGGATCGACTGCTGGCGCACAGCGTGAACGGTAACGCGGAAACGGCGCTCACGCGGTCGGATTCGTTGGCAGAACGCGGGATGCGTGTACTGGCATTCGGGCGGGTGAGCGGGACGCTCGACAGCGAATTGAGCCACAATGTCGATCCGCTCGCGCTCCTTGTGTTGAGCGATCAAATTCGCCCGGATATTCAAGAAACGCTCGAACAGTTCCGCGCCCTCAACGTAAAGCTGAAAATCCTCAGCGGCGACAATGTGCGGACGGTCAAAGCAATCGCGGAGCAGGCGGGCATCTCGATTGAGCGCGCTTATATAGGCGAACAAGTTGACGCGATGACAGATGGCGAACTCGATGCGATTGTCAGCGAGGCACAGTTATTCGCCCGCATCAGTCCGGACGGAAAACGGCGGGTGATCCACGCGCTGCAAAAGCAGGGCGAATATGTGGCGATGGTTGGGGATGGGGTGAATGATGTCCCCGCGCTCAAGGCGGCAAATCTCGCGGTTGTGATGAACAATGGCGCGCGTATCGCCAAAGACGTAGCGGATATTATCCTGCTCAACAACGCGATGACGACACTACCGCTGGCATTTGCGCGCGGCGGTGAAATCACACGCACCGTGTACGCGACCGCGATCATGTTTCTGGCGAAAAATGCCTTTATCACATTGTTGATGATCTTCGCGGCGTTGATGACTCTGCCGTTCCCGATTTCGCCTACTCAGGTGGCAATTGCGACGTTCTTCACTTCAAATATTCAGGGCGGGTTTTACGGGTTGGGCATCCTCAAGCCGAAAATGATGACTCGTTTCCGCCGCGATGTGCTGGATTTTGTCGTCACAAGCGGGATCGTCGGTTCGGTCGCGCTGGCGCTGCTCTACTTTGTTACGTTCCGGTCGCAGGGTTACAACATTGAAGTCTCGCGCTCAGCACTAACATTGTATATACTGCTATATGGAATGTATATTTTCTTGTGGGCGCAGGGTGTCGAGTTCAGCCGCCCACGTACTTTTATCGAACGCAAGGGAAGCGTCATCCTCGGCGGCATATTCTTGCTCGTCGGGTTAATCGTGCCTTACATGCTGCTAGGGATAATCGGATTTGTACCCGTTCCACCGATGATCGCAGTCCTGCTGACTACACTATTCTTGCTCAATGTAATGCTCGTTGAATCATCCATGCATACCCGCCATCCCATCAATCAATTATGGAAGATCACAGAGCCGTAGCGTTTTCGTATAAGGGCTGGTGTGATGCGATTACGAATACAGCGTCTGCAAACTCGGATCGTTCTTCTGGCGCTGGTGATCTTTCTCCCCGTGACGGGATTGGTTGCGCTGAGTTCGTCCGATACCGAGCAGGCAGCATTGCATGAAGCGGAAGACGATGTGCTGGCGCTGGTGGAGCGAATCGCAGCGGATAATCAGCATTACATCGAAAGCACCCGCTTGCTGCTGCTGTCTTTGGCGCGGTATCCGGCGATCCGCGAACGCCAGATTGATGCTTGCTACACCCTGCTCAATGATTTACTCGGCGAACTGACGCGCTATGCTTCGTTCTTTGTGATTGACGGGCAAACTCATACCAGCTTTTGCCGCAGTTCGACCGATCGCGCTCCGGTGAATAACTCCAATTTTGAATGGTATCAAAACGCGATACAGGCACAGGAATTCACTGTAAGCGAATACCGCATCGGTCCGGTGACGAATCAGGCGGTGATCACGATGGCACAGCCTATCTACACCGAGAGCGGCGAACTGGATTTTGTGTTGGCGGCGAGTTTATCGCTTCGATGGCTGAACGAGTTTCTATTTACCATTCAGCTTCCCCAAAGCGCGGTTGTGACGCTGCTTGACCGTGATGGGATTGTGCTGGCGCGTTACCCGGAAGAACCCTCGTGGATAGGTCAAATTTATGTCAATGATCCGATCCGCGAAACCGCACTCAGCACCCCGAAAGGAACGATCAGGGGATTATCCTATGCGGGAAGTCCGTACATTTTTGGATTCTCGTCGCTGAATGTTTCCAGAGGGCAGATGCACATCATTGTTGGAGTGAGCGAAGCCGATGTGCTTGCCGAAGCCGAAACACAGCGCACGCGGAATTTCCTGTTTTTGTCGGCGGTGGTGGCATTCGGGATCGGGTTCGCGTGGTTGAGCGCCAGCTATATCACCAACCCGATTAACAGCCTGACCGCCGCTATCCGCGGCATCGCGGCGGGTAAGCTCCATGCGCGGGCTGAACTCACTTCTGATATGGTGGAATTGAACGCGTTGATCAGCGCATTTGACGATATGGCGCAGTCGCTTGAAGCGGAAGATGCGCGCCAGATGGAAAAATTGACGCAGACTAATCAGCGGCTTCGGCATGAGATCGGCGAGCGTCAGCAGGCAGATGAGCGTAACGACATTCTGCGTATCCTGAGCGCATCGCTCACTGAAGCGCTGACTTCAAGTGATGTGGCGTATACCGTCATTGAAAAGGGCTTGATGCCGATCGGCTGTCATCTGGGCGCGGTGGCGTTGTTTGATCCCAAAACGAACGCCCTACGAATCGTGGCACGCCAGCATGCTGATCAGATCACCCGCATTGAACCCAATGAGCGAATAATCCTGCCCCATTCCGAGATCGTCAGCACGGTGTTCAACAACGGCGAACCGCTGTGGGTGGATTCAGAAACCAGTTATCAGAACCGCTTCCCCGATTTGATCAAGATGGATACGAATGGTTCCGCGCCGATCCGTGCCGCCGCATATCTGCCGCTGATCGTCGGCAAGAAGCCGATCGGCTGTATTCTCGCCGCATTCCCGCACGAGCGGATTCTCGATGAGACGCTGCGGCGGTTGCTAACGACAGTCACCGAGTACTGCGCGCAGACGCTCGAACGCTCCCGTTTGTTTGAAGTCGAGGCAGAAGCACGCCGTAATGCAGAGCGAGCGATGGAGCGCGTGTCCCGTTTGCAGGAAATGACCGCCGCGCTGGCGAAAGCGAAAACATCCGAAGAAATCAGCGAGATTGTGATCGCTCAAGGGGCGGCGTTCATCAAGGCGGATATGGGTTCTTATTATGTCGTCCACAAGGGTATGTGGCTGCGACAGTCGTATACCTTCGGCTTGGATATCCCTGAAGGGCGAGAAGAACTGTATGAGTTGGTGGAAATCTCCGACGACATTCCGGGGGGCTATGCCGCCACGCATCGAGAGCCGCTCTGGTTCACGACGACGGCAGAGATGATCGACAGGTTTCCCGCCGTTATGGTTTTTCCGACGATCGGGGATTACACGGCTCAGGCGATGCTGCCGCTGATCGCTCAGGATCGGGTATTGGGGATCGCCATCTTCGGCTTCCGCAATACACCCATCTGGGATGATTCCGATCGGCAGGTCATGGCGGCGCTCATGGTGCAGGGCGCGCAAGCATTTGAGCGGGTGCGCTTGGCGCAAGAAGCAGAGGAAGCCGCCAAGATACACGAGCGGCAGCGTTTGGCGCGTGACCTGCATGATGCGGTCAGTCAAACGCTGTTCTCGTCCGCACTGATTGCGGAAGGATTACCCGCGCAGTGGCGGCATAAACCGGACGAGGCGGCGAAACTGGCTTATGAGTTGATGAAGCTGAATAAATCGGCGCTGGCGGAGATGCGTACGCTTTTGCTCGAACTGCGACCGGAAGCGGTGACCCGTACTGCCCTGCCAACCTTGATTCGCCAGTTAATCGATGCGGCACGCGGACGGCGCGAAATTGAAGCCTCCCTCGAAGTTCATGGGGGTGGTGATGCGCTCCCTCCTAATGTTCATGAAATGCTCTACCGGATCACACAAGAGAGCATCAACAATATTCTCAAGCACAGTCAAGCGTCCGAGTTCCGCGTTCACTTGATACAGGATACGCAGCGGGCGATGCTTTCCGTAACCGATAACGGCATCGGTTTTGATCCCGAACAGACGGTAACTGGTTTTGGGTTGGAAAGTATGCGCGAACGAGCGGAAGCCGTTGGCGCAAGTCTGGAGATCGAAAGTGAACACGGGCACGGAACAAGTGTCACGGTCATCTGGCACGAACCCTTCATAAGCACATGAGCTTTGCAACCTCTCCGCCCATTCCCCGTACTAGATATTGAACCTGATTGATAATCGAGAGGGGTTGTTGATGCGAAATCGCATAGTTATTCTGGTATCGCTGCTGATCGCCGCGATGAGTTTTCAATTTGCCAGCGCGCAAAATACGCCTGTCGTAACGAGCGAAGTACTCGCCGAGTTTGAACAGTTGATCGCCGATGAAATGGCGTATTATCACATTCCCGGCATGGCGGCAGCGGTGATCGCTGACGGGGAAATTGTGTACGCGCAGGGATTCGGCATGCGCGATATTGAAAACAATTTGCCGTTTACGACAGAAACTCTATTTAGGGTTGGTTCAACCACCAAGTCGATGACGTCACTCATCATCGCGCAGTTGGTCGAAGAAGGACTGCTTGCTTGGGATACGCCAATCACCGAAATAATCCCTGATTTTTCGACTGCTGATCCTGAACTCACCGCACGGCTGACACTGCGCGATTTGATGGGCATGGGGACGGGTCTTGAATCGAATTCCCTTGATGGGTTTTACTGGGGCGATTGGTCATTCGCGGATTTGCTCGATGCGATTGGCAGACAGGCGATTGCCGGAGAGTTTGGCGAACATTACGCCTACAACAACGAGGTTTACGCGGCTGCCGGATATGCTGCCGCGCTCGCTCTCGGACTTGAGCCGACTGTCGAGTCGTTCAGCGCGATGATCGAGGAACGCGTTTTCGCGCCGATTGGCATGGATGGCGCGATTGTGACCGATGATCACCGCTTGCTTGGCGACAATTTCGCGCTTCCGTATGAAATTCCGCTTGATGGTGACGGTTTTGAGAATGCCGTGATGGTCGATCCGCCGATCGGGATCAGCGCTCCGGCGGGGGCGGTTTGGGCAGATGTCGAAGACATGGCGCGCTATTTGATCACCCAGATGAGCGGCGGAATTACCCCGGACGGCACACGCATCGTCGATGAAGCGGCGCTCATGGAGACATGGCAGCCCGGCGTCGTGGTTGACATGAATATTCCCGCATTCACCGACGCCCATTACGGGATGGGGTGGGTGACACATCGTTATAACGGTATTGCTCTCCGCTGGCATGATGGCGGATGGCAGGGGTATTCCACGCAGATCGCGATTTTTCCAGAGGCGAACGTCGGCTTAGTGGTGTTTGCGAATTCCACACTCGGCGGCGAGATCAACAATGTGCTGACATATGCCTTTGCGGAACTGCTGTATGGACTTGAGCCGCAAGCAGCAGAGTTTTTGCATGCCAATTTTGATGAATTGGTGGCGCAGCTTGAGATGATCCGTACCCAGATGCTCATTACGCCCTTTAATGCGGACTCTGCCGCCGCGCTCGTAGGCGATTATGAAAACGGCTGGTCGGTCGAGGTGGGCGAAGATGCGCTCATCATTCGGCGCGGTGGTTGGGAATTCCGCGCGGTGCCGATGCCGATAGAAGGCGTTTATCTGGTGGTGAATGCTGGTGCGGCAGGCGTACCGATCATTTTCGAAACGGATGGCGATTCCGTTTCGATGATTGTTCAGTTACCGGCGGTCGAATTAACGCTGAACCGCATTGAGTAAGCACTTCAAACAAAAGTGGAATGCTGTTACCCCTCTCGTCAGACTTGCATAAGAGAGGGGTAACGCACTGCTAACTCCAGTTCACGCGGACGGCGTGACGAACAAACTTAAACCTGCGCTTACCCCCTTTGAATTCAACAAATGCCAGCGCATATCACGTTTCAGCCAGCGTGAGCGCCCGTTCCGCGATCTCTTTCAGCGACTTTCGCAGCCGATCTGATTCCAGCACAACCACCGGAATATCGAGACTGAGCAGCAGAAACGCCAGCCAATCGACTTGGTTTGCGGAGGGCGTGAACATTACCCCTTCTTCCACTGCTTCGAGCAACCCCATTGCGGGTGGAATGATCGCCTGTGCCGCTTCGAGCGACGTTTTCAGCAGCACGCGCGTTCGCTGATCGGCGGGCGTTGTCGCCAACGCATGCAAAACGTGCGCGAGTGGATCAAACTGCGCCGGCGGATCAAACGGGATGCGGCGCGGCTCAAGCGTGACGATTCGATCGACACGGAACGTTCGCAAATCCTGCCGCAGATGACAGTATCCGGCGGTGTACCAGTAGCCATCATGATAGACGATCCCGTATGCGTCGAAATCGCGCTCGGTGATTTCGCCATCAAATGCCTGATACGTAATTCGCACCCGTTCATGTTCGCGCACTGCTGAACTGAGGCTGACGATCAACGTGTTGGCGGGTGGATCAGGCGGCGGTGTGATATTGAACGTGATCGTTTCCTGAAGCCCGCGCGCTTGTTGATGCAGCGTTTCGGGGATTACGCGCTCGATTTTCGCCAGCGCGCCTTCGACCGCCGCTACATCGACCGGAAAACGATATTCGCGGATCGCCAACAAACCGAGCGTCAGCGCAACCGCTTCGGCGTCGGTCAGCATGAGCGGCGGCAGTCGATACCCGCGCCCCAATTGATACGCTCCATGCGCGCCGCGTTCGGCTTCGATCGGGATGCCCATATCTTGCAGTGTGGTGATATAGCGGCGGATGGTTCGCACATCGACTTCTAACCGCCGCGCCAATTCCGCGCCGCTCATCTGCCGGTGCGATTGCAGAAGCTCCAGCACGGTGAGCAATCGAGAGGTCGGAGAATACATTCGCACATTTCCTGATTGATCAATTTAATTAGGGCGGATTCTGTCCTGATTGCATGTGATAATCAAGAGACAGGGGGGAGATTAAGCATGACAATTGCACATCAACGGTTAGTGAACAGCGGTTTGATCAAACCGCTGCATGCCTCACCCGCCGCTGTCGTCGGTTGGCATGGCGCGGTACAGGCGCAGGAATACGCAGGCGCGAAATGGGCGCTCAGGCTGCGATTGGCAGGCTTTCAGGAAACAGATTTTGATCGCGCATTCGATGACGGCGAGATTTTGCGTACCCATGTTATGCGCCCGACATGGCATTTCGTCGCCCCCACCGATATTCGCTGGCTGATCGAACTTACCGCGCCGCGTGTGAAGGCACTCAATGCGACGATGGATCGCAAGTTGGAAATTGATGATGATCTGTTCGCCCGCAGTCACAATGTCATCACCGAAGCATTACAGGGCGGAAATGCGCTCACGCGTGAGGAACTCGGCGCGGCGTTGGGGCGAGCGGGAATTCATGCCGCCGGAATGCGGTTGGGCTATCTCGTACATCGCGCTGAACTCGACGCGCTGGTTTGCAGCGGCGGACGACGCGGTAAGCAGTTTACCTATCAATTGTTGGACGAACGCGCCCCGAATGCGCGCTCACTTCCGCGTGATGAGGCGCTTGCTACGCTGGTGATCCGCTATTTCACCAGTCATGGAGCGGCGACCGTTGATGATTTCGCGTGGTGGTCAGGGCTGACCAAAGCAGATACGCGGCATGGGATCGCGCTTGCCGGATCAGCGCTGATCAGCGAGGTGATCAACGGCAAAACCTACTGGCGCGGTGCCGATTCGTCCGCTGATGTTTCGCTAACTGATCGGCGCGCTTGGCTTCTACCGATGTTTGACGAGTACACGATTGCTTACGCGGATTATTCGCCGATCTTCGATTCGCGTTATGCCGATCAAGCCGATTCGATGCTTCTGGGCGGCGCGATTGTGATCGATGGTCAGGTGTTGGGGAGTTGGCGGCGCACGCTGGCGAAATATACCGTGACGCTCGAAATGCGCCCGTTTCGTGTTTTCAGCGATGAAGAAAACGCGCTGATCGCGCAAGCCGCCGCCCAATTTGCAGCGTATCTGGGACGCGAGATCGTTCTGATCGGCGATCAAGGGTCGAGTGGAACAGGGATGAAATGGAAAGGGACTGGAGAAAAGGATTCAAGATGACTGATCAATCGCCGGTGGGCAAGACGAAAACACAGGGATGGGAGATCGGTGTACGGCGTACCTTCACGATCTCGCCGGAGCACGCATGGGTCATTCTCATGAGTGATGCAGGACTGCGCGCATGGCTCGGCACTGGCTTGAACGCCCAGTTCGCAAAGGGGAATTCATTTACAACGGCGGAAGGCATACACGGTGAAATTCGCAGCTACAGCGAAGGCAGTTTGATCCGCATGCGTTACCAACCGAAAGACTGGTCGTTCCCTTCAACGCTGCAAGTGCGGGTGACACCGACCAAAACAGGCACGGCGATTAGTTTTCATCATGAACTGCTGCAAAGCGCCGAACAACGCGAACAGATGCGCCAACACTGGGAAAGCGTGATCGCGCATCTTGGACGCGTGATCGAGTCTCGCTGAGGAGGAGAGTGGGAGGGATCATCCCACCCACTTTTCTTTAGCCGCCGCTCATCAGAATTCGCTACGCTCACCGATTAACTGTCGCCATTCTAAGGAGTACGCCTATGTCCGTTCACATTAGCCCTGATCTTCAGGCGCAGCTTGATGCTGCCGAGTATGTGTGGCTCACGACCGTGCGTGATGATGGTCAGCCGCAGCCCACCCCCGTGTGGTTTATTCAAGAGAATGATACGTTCTTGATCTACAGCAGTCCGAACGCCCAGAAAGTCCGTAATATTCAGGCAAATCCAAAAGTCGCGCTCAATTACAACCCGGAGCCGGACGCGGAGAACTTCATCGTGATTATGGGGGATGCGGTGATCGATGAAGATGCTCCTTCGCCGATCCACAATGGCGCATTCTTCAAGAAATACGAGCAGGGGATTGAAACAATCGGCATGACACCGGACAGCTACGAGCAAACCTTCTCGCTTGCTATTCGGGTCACACCGACACGGGTACGCGGGAACAGCGGGGAATAAGCCGCGTCAGCGGGTTTGACGACTGCGATCCTCGGCGATCTGCTCTGCCATTTCGCGAACCGCTTCTTCACGGCATTTCAGCCCATCCCGAACCAGCTCATCGCCGATTTCATCAATGAAGCTCGTCGCATAGCGGAGAATCTTCGCCTTCACTTCCGGGTCGAGTTCCCGATAGTAAGCACGGCGGACGATCTGCGGGGTGCGTTCGTGCTTCATCCATGAGAGCGGCAGGATCGCCGCCGTGCGAACTTCGCCCATGTCATCAAGCATGGACGATTCGAGTGCGTCGATGAGCAGGTCTGCGGCAGATGTGCGCGCGACATCGATCTTAAGATAATTGGTCGCATGGAAGAACCCGCGCAGCACTTGACGGCGCGTTTCGCCTTCTGTGCGTCCGATAATGCTCGCCAATTCGGTGAGCCATGTATCCCCCGCCAGTTCGAGTAAGCTCAAGGTGGCGGCATATTTCACTTCGGGATCGGGATCGTTGAGCGCATTTCGCGTGACGGGGAAGGCTTCCGGCGAATCGTTTGCGCCGAGTGCCTCCAGCCCTTTGATCCGCACCGCCGGATCGGTCGCTTCTAGGACGAGCGCCAGCACCGGAACCGCCGCCGAATCTTGACAATCTTTTAGCCCCCATGCCGCCGCCATACGCAGATCATCATCGGCATCACGCAGCACGCTTGTGAGCGTCGCATAGGCATTCAGGTCACGCAGATCGCACAGCGCATAAACCGCACCCTCGCGTACGCGAAAATCGTTGTCCTCCAGCGCGTGCTTGATCAACGGTTCGGCGGCGAACCACGAAAAGCCGTGCAAATGACGGGCAACACTGGCGCGGGCGGGCGCGTCGCCCGTGTTCAGCACATCTTGCATGACCATACGCGCATCACGATCCCCCCGGCGGCTGAGAAGCTGGGCGGCGCTGTAACGAATCCACAAATCGCTGTGGACGAGCATTGCCCGTGCCGCTTCAAGCGTGACGCTGTTCGGAGATACCGTCGCCAGCAGATTGGAGAGACGAACAGAGGTTAAACGGCTTTCGCCGCGCACCCGTGTTCGGGCGATCAAACGCGGTTCGCGTCCGGTTAGCAGGGCGTTCACTTCGGCAGTCATGGATGATCCGTTCTTTCACCGTAACGACGCGACAATGATGTCTTGCAAAAGGCACTGATTGGTTTTCAGGTCAAAGACGGTCAAGCGAAGCTGCCGTCGATCATCAACCAAGAATTCAGCGCGCAGACGTTCCTCCTCAATTTTCCCCGGCGGGAGCAGTTTCGCCAGCGCTGCCGCATCCGCATTGAGGGGGATGATTTGGCGGGTATCCTGTGCCGCTTGCGCCACAAACACCGCCTGACCGTCTTCATACCGTACTTCGATCATCGAAATCGCGTCGCTGTCGATTTCGCCGATCACAAATTCAACTGAGTCTTGTCCGGGGTGCGCCGCGCCTAACAATACCTCGATCGGCTTTTCGCTGGGGTAGCGGCTGCCCATCGGGATGATCTCGTCATAAGCGTGACCGCCTGTTTCCATATCGAGATAGCGTAAGCCGTAGCTGTGGATCAAATAATCATCCAAGCCGTAGCCTGCCGCCATCAGGAGCGCACCTTCGGCAACGGCTGTGAAGGGTTTATCGGCGCGCACGGCGGTTTCGGTGAAGTACCCTTTCAGCGTGCGCTGAACCGAAGGCATCAACGATGTGCCGCCGACGAGCAGCACATACTTAATATCTTCTTTGAAAACACCGCGCTGACGGGCGACATACATCACTTTATCGACTACGCGGCGCAGCGCTTGATAAAAGCCCTGCTTTTCGAGCAGTGCTTCGAGCATCTCCCGCGTATATTCGACCGCATATGGCTTGCTGCCTGCCTCAAAACGAATCTCGGTTGTCGTTTCTGTCGAAAGCGCGATCTTCGCTGTTTCACAGGCGGTTAGCAGTGGTGAATAGCCCGCGCCGAGATCGTGTGTTGTCAGACGACACTGCTCCAGCACATCCGCCAGCATCCATTGATCGACATCGCTGCCGCCAATCACACGCCCGGATTTGCCGATCACGCGGGCGGTTTGTTTGGCTGCACCACCGCGCAGCAGCCGCCGCAAGAATCCGCCGACATTTTCGCGGCGGTCCGGAAGTTCAACCAGCGAGACATCGAGCGTACCGCCGCCGAAATCAAAGACCAGCACGAGCGCTTTCGGTTCGGTGACGGCATAGCCGAGTGCCGCCGCCGTCGATTCATCGATGACGCGGATCGTGTCCGCGCTCCCGTCCGTGCTCACCACACTGTTCAGCCATTCGATATAGCTTTCAAATGACGAGACAGGTGCGGTCAAAACAAGTTCATCGAGCGATTCGAGTGTATGCGGGAGTGCTTGGATCATCAGATCGAGAAAATGTTTGCCCGCTTCCGCATCCCCGAATAACTGCCCGTCAATCAAGCGCGGCTCAGGGGCGGGGGATTGCACAATCCCACGTTTGAAGTTGCGAAACAAGCGGTTATCGCGCTGTGCATCCAGCCCGCCGTGCCGTACCGCCTGTCCAATCGTGAACTTTCCAGCCCGCGCGTCATGCACATAGAGTAAGGATGGGACACCGGAAAACTGTACTTCCGCTTCATTCGTGCCGATTGTCGGGATGTGCAGCACTTCCGGCGCATTGGTGGAGTCGTTCCAGCGTGCGATCACGCTGTTCGTTGTGCCAAAGTCGATAGCCAGTTTATAGCCCATGATGCCCTTAGAATGCGTATCGCCTTCGTCAAATTGTAGACGGTTTTACACATTCACTGCATTGGAACAAAAATTCGGTTTTCTTTATACTTGTGGGAAATTACGCGTGGCGGGGGTTTGTTGGCATAAAAATTCGCTTGATCAGGACGTATTCCCGATCAAGCGAGGGGTCAAGCTAATTGGAGCGCGTCGGTGGGCGGCGGCGCGGTTTGTTCTGCGCGTCGCTCGAACTGGACGACGATGCGCCAAACGGCTGACGATTTTCGCGGCGTGGGCTGCCCTGACCGGGTTCACTGCGGCGCTGACCACCGGATGACGATCCACTGCGCGACGATGACTGCCCCTGTCCTTGACGGTGACGCGGCGGCTGTGATGTGCGCGGTCGCTGATAGGATGGCGCCGCCAGTTCTAGCGGCAGTTCAATCATCGGGTAGGGATGATCATCCACAATCGGGACGCGCAGCCGGATGAGTTTTTCAATATCGCGTAGATAAGCGCGTTCTTCTTGATCACAGAACGAATATGCCGCACCATCCGCGCCCGCTCGTGCCGTCCGCCCAATGCGGTGAACATAGGTTTCCGGCTCGTTAGGCAAATCGTAGTTGATGACGTGCGTCACGTCGTCTACGTCGATCCCGCGCGCGGCAATATCGGTTGCCACTAACACACGGGTGATACCCTTCTTAAAGTTGGCGAGGGCGCGTTCGCGCGCTGTCTGTGATTTGTTACCGTGAATCGCTTCGGCGTTGATGCGTGAGCGCTCCAATTGTTCGGCGAGTTTGTTCGCGCCGTGTTTGGTGCGCGTGAATACCAGCACGCGGCGAATTTTGTGATCGCTCAACAGGTGTTCGAGCAAAGCGCGCTTGTGCTGTTTCTCGACAAAATACACCGACTGCGTGATCCGCTCAACGGTGGTTGCCTGCGGCGTCACTTCGACGCGCACGGGCTTGGACATCATCTGTTCCGCCAGCGCTTGAATATCCGGCGGCATCGTCGCGCTGAACAACAGCGTTTGACGCTTCACCGGCAGTGTGCTGATAATCTTCCGGACATCATGAATGAAGCCCATATCCAGCATCCGATCGGCTTCGTCGAGGACGAAGATTTCGATCGTGTTCAGTTTGACATAGCCCTGATTCATCAGATCGAGCAGGCGTCCGGGTGTAGCGACGAGAACATCGACACCGCGCCGGAGCGCTTCAACCTGCGGGTTTTGTCCAACGCCGCCGAAGATCACCTGTGCGCGGATTTTGGTAAAACGCCCGTAGCTTGAAAAACTTTCCTGAATCTGACTCGCCAGTTCACGCGTAGGGGAAAGGATCAGGGCGCGAATTGTCCGCTGTCCAGTCGGGTTTGGCGTTTCGATCAGTCGCTGCAAAATCGGGAGCGCGAACGCGGCAGTCTTGCCGGTTCCAGTCTGGGCGCATCCCACCAGGTTTTTGCCCGCCAGAATGTGCGGGATTGCCTGCGCCTGAATCGGCGTGGGAGTACGATACCCTTCGTCGTACACAGCACGAAGCAGGGGATCGATCAATTGCAAATCGCTAAATTGCATGAAACCTCAAGGGGTCATCGAATAGGGGAATAGTCTCCCCGGAAAACATTATAACACGGTTTTTGTTGGTTTTTCGTGTGAGCTTGTGAAAAAGCGATCACGAAAATATTCCGCGTGGGAATGTGTTTACATGAACGAATATGTGTTATTCTCTGCGCCGATTATCAGAACTGTATGATTCTGGCTGAAGCGGGAACATATCATGAGCAAGAATGTGCCGAGTGTTTTCGTGTCCTATCGTCGGGCAGATACACAGCATCCGACGGATCGGCTTGTTGAGCGACTTCAGGATGAATTTGGCGCGGGGCAAGTCTTTCAAGATGTCGGCAATATTCCCTATGGGGCGAACTTCCGCACCGTCATCACCGAAGAAATCGACAAACGCGATATTGTCCTCATCATGATTGGACCCCAATGGGGCAAGCTGACCAACGAACGCGCCTCTGATCCGAATGATTCGGCGCGTATCGAAGTCGAACAGGCGCTTACGATGGGTAAGCTGGTGATTCCGGTGCTGGTCGACAATACCAAGATGCCTGATCCCAACCTGCTGCCGCAGCATATCCGCGATATGTGCGGCTTGAATGCTGCCCATCTTCGCCCAAACCCGGACTTCAACGAAGACGCCGACCGCTTGATCTCCCAGATACGCGATTGGTATAGACAACGCGTCGGCAGCGGCACACTGCCGAAACGCCCATCCGGTACAAATCTCGCGCCCTCTTCCGTGGTTCCGCCTCCATCGCGTCCGAAATGGGGATTCTGGCGGTGGATCGGGTTGATCCCATTTGGCGGATCGGGTGCGGCACTTGCGCTTACGTGGGACCCGGATAACGTCGGATTGGCGGTGGCATACGCGGCGGTGCTGATCCTGCTTTACACCAATATCATCCTGCCGATCTTCAACCGCTGGCAGCGGCGCGAGTCGGCGGCGGGACGTTGGCGGATCGGGTTGGTGCTGTTCGCGGCGGCAGGCGCGGGCTTCTGGGGGATCGGCTTTGCCTTCCTCCTACAGGAGTATTCCAATTTTTGGGGGCTCGCTGCTCAGAATGGTATTTTGGTGGGGGGCGTTTACATCATATTCACTGTCTTGCTCAACATTGCTGCCCGTTTGTCTGCCCGCCGCCAGCATAAGCCAGCACCGTCGTCTCATGTGGTGCTTCAACAGCGCGCACAACAGCTCAGCACACCGCCGGTTTCACCTCCGGCACAGTTGAACCTAACACCGCCGCCCTCCGCGCCAGTCGTCAAACCGTCTGCGCCGGTTAATACGCCGCCGCCGAATCCGCAGAGCAGCGCTTCATCCAGCACACCTCGTCCGGCGATAAACAAGAATTTCGCGCCGTTGAGCGATGACGAATTGTGAGCTTGGGGCTGAATTCGGCGTAGATTGGCATAGTCTGTTGTGTGACGTTTGTTATATGTTGCCCTCTCCCATCAGAGTATGGTTGATCGTGCATCTAGGTCTTTAGAATGCACGAAAGGCAATCTCATGAAGTTGGATGGAAAAGTTGCGCTCGTTACTGGCGCGGGATCAGGAATTGGACGCGCAGTTGCCAAGTTGTTCCTCGTAGAAGGCGCGAAAGTCGTTGCAAGCGATCTTTTCCCGGCAGGACTTGAATCCCTCGCTGAAGAAGTGAAAGCATTAGGGTTCTCGTCGCTGACCATTACCACCGGAGATGTCTCGGATCGCGCCGCCGCCGAAGCGATGGTCGATACTGCGGTCAAGACCTACGGCACGATCGATATTGTGGTCAACAACGCCGGAATCATGGACGAGTTCGTTCCCGTGGGCGATCTCGAAGATGACATGTGGCGAAAAGTTTTGGCGGTCAACCTTGATGGTCCGATGTTCATCTGCCGTAAAGCTGTGCCGATCATGCTCGAAAAAGGCAAAGGCTCAATCGTGAATATCGCGTCCGTGGGTGGGCTGTTCGGCGGGCGCTCCGGCGTTTCCTACAGCGTTTCCAAACACGGCGTAATCGGTTTGACTCATAGTATCGCCGCGCATTATGCGACGAAGGGCATTCGGTGCAATGCGGTGTGTCCGGGCGGTGTCGCCACGAATATCGCCGTTCGTAATCCGAATCCGATCGGTATGGCGCGTTTGCAAGCCACCCTGCCGAC
>CALBRY010000611.1 GCA_937927665.1 uncultured Chloroflexota bacterium | reverse complement strand
CGGCAGCACACCGCGCCCCGGTGAAACAACGCTCGCTCATCGCGGCGTTTTGTTTCTCGACGAAGCGGTTGAATTTTCGCCCAGAGCGCTTGAATCGCTGCGCCAGCCCATCGAAGACAAAATCGTAACGATAAGCAGAGCCAGTGGAAGCATGACATTTCCCGCCAGTTTCTTACTCGTCCTCGCCATGAACCCCTGTCCATGCGGGTATCACGGCGATCCGGTGCATGCCTGCACCTGCACGCCCACAGCAATCGCCAAGTATCAGGCGCGCTTGTCCGGTCCCTTGCTGGATCGCATTGATATTCATATTCATGTGCCTCAAGTTGATTACGACAAGTTGATGGGAACTCAGCGCGGAGAAACCTCGGCGTCGGTTAGAGAGCGTGTCGAGAAAGCGCGCGCACGCCAACGGGAACGATTTACAGCGCTGACAGGTATGTATGCCAACAGTGACATCAGCGTCAACGAAATCGAGACATACTGCACCATGACACCCGGCGCAAAAGCGCTTTTTGAAACAACGGTTCGGCGGATGAGCTTAAGCGCGCGCAGCTATCACCGCATGCTCAAACTGGCGCGCACAATCGCTGATCTCAGCGACAGCGAATCCATTGATGTGCCGCATGCCGCTGAAGCTATTCAGTATCGCGCGCGGTTGATGATGCCTGAAGGACGCTCATGACAACTTCGATGCAAGCTTTTAAACCCGGATGGTTTCAGCGCACGCTGAGTTTATCCGTGTTCACGTTTAGTGCGGTAGCGGTGACGCTGCTGCTCATTGAAATCGTTGTACGCACTGTGCCGTTCTATCCTGATCGCTTTGTTGTGTACGATTCGTTGACGGGATGGCGGCATATTCCCAATTTTTCTGGAACTTATTTGTTTACACCATGCTTAGGGGAGTACCGTCAGAGCATCACCATCAACAGTCAAGGCTTGCGCGATATTGAACACGCATACGATCGTACAGCCAATGAGGTTTACCGTATTCTTTTGCTTGGAGATTCGCTTGCGGCAGGTTTTGAAGTACCGTTCGATGCGACATCCTTCCATCAAGCGAGTGTACTTCTCAACGAGGGGAGTTCGACCCCGGTAGAGATCATCAATGCGGGGCATCACGGCTACAGCACAGTGCAATCACTCGCCTATTATCTGGCAGAGGGCAGACGCTACCAGCCTGATCTAGTCCTCTTGTTATTTGAGCCATCCAATGATGTGCTGGACAATAACTATATGCTCCGCACAGGTGGATCAACATATTTACCCTATGTCACCCTTGATGATCAGGGAACACTTGTATTCCACGAAGGCGATCCTACTCAACCCGATCCGTTTGCGGCGGTCGTAAACCCGCTTCACGATGCGATCTACAGCTTTTCGCATTTGTACCGGCTGATTTATGATCGTGCCGCCATGCGTATGGCGCGACCGATTGCGCTGTCACCTGAGCAAGCCGCGCAGGAACTTGAACGCACGCCAAGAATCACGGCAGCGTTGATCGATGAACTTCGGGCAGAAGTCGAGGGGGATGGGCGGGAGTTCGGGGTAATCGTTGCTCCGCAGAATTGGCAGCGCCTGAATGCGGACTTAGCGGCGTGGCAGGTCGTCACAAGCATACTCGACGACAAAGACATTCCGTATCGTTATCCACAGCAGGAGTTTGATAGCGCTGCTGCATCACAAGACCTATTTTTTACCTGTGATCGCTATCACTGGACACCCGCCGGACACGCGCTGATGGGCACAGTCATCACCGAATTCGTCACCTCGGTGCGCGCATCCCAACTGTAAATTGCAGCATAATGTGTGAATGTTTGGCTGGGTAATGCCCAATCAGGATGGTAAACCAATCGTGAATGCTGGAATTCCCTCCCGCAAGCCGGGGCGAACCGTGCTTCGACTGCTGTTGATTAGTGTGATCACAATCGCTGTGACGCTCGGCGTGGTTGAAATCGTTGTAAGGGCAGTCCCCTTTTACCCCGATCGGTTTTATCAATACGATCCGGTTTACGGTTGGCGACATCACGCGAACATGAGCGGCACATACCTTTATGTGACCTGTCTGGGAGACTACCGCCAGAGTGTCACGATCAACAGCCAAGGTTTGCACGATGTCGAACACAGCTATGCAAGCGATGACAGCACGACTCGCGTTTGGGTCGCAGGCGATTCACTGGCGGCGGGTTTTGAAGTCCCGCTGGAGTCGACATTTTTCCGGCAAGCCGAACTCCGGCTGAATGCTAGTCTCTCAGGCGATGCTTTGCCCATCGAAATCATCAATGGCGGGCATCAAGGTTACAATACCGCGCAGTCGGTCATTCTTTACGAGCGGGAAGGCGTTCGCTACGCGCCGGATGTGGTCATCCTCGTTGTTGAAACCGCGAATGATGTTACCGAAAACAGCCATTTGCTGCGCTACAACGGCTCAACCTATTACCCATATTTCACGCTTGACGACGCCGGAACCCTGCTCTTTCACGAAGGTGATCCGTCACAGAGTGACCCGCGCAAGCCTTCGGTGAATATCGTTCATGACTTTATGCATGAAGCCTCATTGCTGTATCGACTCTTGTATGATCGCGTCGGCTTGATTCAAGGCGTGGTTCAGTTTAACCAAGCGACAGCCGATCAAGCGCTCGTCAGCCAATCTTTCGAAATATCCGCAGCGCTGATTCGCCGCTTTCGAGAATCTGCACAAGCGAACGGCGCACAGTTCGGCGTGATCATCGCTCCGTTGAACCGGGAAAGACCGGGCAGCACTGTCATCTGGGAGTGGTTGGAACAATTCCTTTCGGATGAGGGTATTCCGTATCGCAATCCTCAGCCTCTTTTTGACGATGTAACCCCTCAATCACCGTTGTTCTACCCGTGTGATAAATATCATTGGGTTCCTGCCGGACACAGCATTATGGCAGACGTGACGGCGGACTTGATCCGCGAAATAGCCCTCTCCGAATAGCGAGGTTTGAAAATTGTAATTTGACATTCACCGCGAAGGCTAATACGATTAGTCTTGTGAAGGCTAATCAAAATAGTCTTGGGGGTGAGCGATGGTAAACGGAATGAGTAGAGCGAACTTGTCCGTCACGAATGATCAAAAACCGGTGATGAGTCTGCCAAATGTGCTGCTGCGTATCGAAGGTTTGGCGCTGTTTGTGGGCGGAATTCTTCTCTTCGCCCACGCTGGCGGTGCATGGTGGGTTTTCCTTTTGTTCTTACTTGCACCCGATCTGGCGATGCTTCCCTACATGATCAGCCTACGAGCAGGGGCAATCGCCTACAATATCATTCACACATTCGCGCTTCCGCTGGTGCTCTTGCTCGTCGCATTGAGTGTCTCGGACGCGGTACTTGTGCAAGTCGCGGCGATCTGGATCGCCCATATCGGCATGGATCGGGTCGTTGGCTATGGGCTAAAATACGCGACAGGGTTCAAGGATACACACATGCAGCGGGTGTAGCAGATGCCTTATCCGGCGCAGGTTCATCGCAGTACATTGATTGAAAAAGCTCGTCAACTGATCGAGTCCGATGGCATCGATCAGTTGACGCTGCAATCGCTCGCTTCGGCTGTTGGTATCGCTGCGCCTTCGCTGTACCATCACTTTAAGAACAAAACGGCACTGCTTGCAGCGGTCAACACCGCGACTGCCGCTGCGCTTGTTGAAGCGATGACTGCCGCGAGTGATGCGGTACTTACTGAGCACGCCGATCCAACAGTCGCTCTGATATTCATGCTCCGCGCCTATCGCACCTTTGCGCGTGCGAATCCGGCAACTTACAGTATGGTCTTTGCGAACACGAGTTCCGCGCTCAAGCCTGATCCGCAAACCGCCGAAGCGCTCGCGCTGCCGCTTCAGGCAATTATGGCGCGCGTTGTGGGTGCAGAAAAAGCGCTCCCGGCACTGCGCGGCGGATGGGCATTAGCACACGGATTTGTGATGCTGGAACTTGCGGGACAGTTTCGGCGCGGCGGTGATCTTGATGCCGCATTTGAAACCGCAGTCCGCACGTACATTGACGGACTGCGGTTGGTATAACCGGAGAAAACTCAGGGGGAGGGCAGCGGCTCTGAACCGTTGATCGGCAGACACACCGTAAAGGTTGATCCTTTGCCGATTTCGCTGGTGATCTCCAGCGATCCGTCAAAGCCATCGACCAACGCCTTGACCGTTGCCAGCCCTAAACCCGTCCCCATAATCCCAGAGGACTGCGCGTTAGAAGCGCGGAAAAATGTCTCGCCAATCCGCTCCAGCGCTTCCCTCGGAATTCCAATGCCCGAATCGGTGACCTGTATGATCGCTTGATCCTCACGGCGCGTAATGTGAACAGTGACATTTCCACCGTTTGGCGTGTATTTGACAGCGTTTCCGACCAGATTATCGAGGATGCGCCGCAGTCCCTCATGCGTGGCACGTACGGGCATAAGTTGATCGTCCCCCTGAATATCTAGGGCGACTGCCTTTTCTTTCGCATCGTAGACAAAAACATCTGCGCTTTCGCGTGCCACCGCCGCCAGATCGAGCCGCTCAAGGGGTTGATCCGCGCGGGTGCGCGCTGCCGCAAGCGCTAATAGGTCATTGATCAAAGACAGCAGCGAATCCATGCGGCGTGAAAGGCGGTTCAGAATATCATGCTGCTGCGGTGTAAGTTCTCCGATCAACCCCTGAAGCAGAACACGCAGCAGACTTTGCGCCCCGACAACCGGGGATCGCAGCTCATGTGTGACCACATGTACAAACTCGGTACGCTGCTGATCTGATTTTAGGAGCGCTTCGTAATGCAGTGCATGACTCAATGCAGATGCCGCTTGTTCAGCAAGTTCCCGAAGATGCCATTCTGCCGATTGCTGAACGCAAGTATGCGGACACACGCACAGCATCCCGATAAAGTTATCGGCTGACAGCGGAGCGCATGCCAGTGAACTTGATCCCTCAATACGCGCGAATTCACCGCTCAAAACAGCACGATGGATATCATCCAGTGGCGCGGTAGTCGAGCTGCAAAATCCAAGTGTCGCCACACAGACGAGACTCTTTCCGTCCGTATCGAGCCGATACACCGCCGCACCATCCGCGCTGAACGCCCGAAGCGCATGCTCAACGATGCTTTCCAGCACCTTTGCGGAAACTAAAGTGCTGTGGAATACAGCGGCGGCTTCATAGAGCGCACTCCACGCTTCGGGCAGAGCAGTCGGAAGATCAGGCATGTTGTTCAGTGAGCAGTTTTTCGACCGCCGGGAGCAGCTTGCCTGCGTCAACAGGTTTATCGAGGAATACATCAACCGGCAGGTAGTTCTCGTCCGGCGCGAACCGGTACGGCATCGTTTCGTGTACGGCGGTGAGCATGACGATCGGGATTGTCCGATAGTCCTTGTACTCCGAATCCTCTTCGGGGCTGCGGAGGGCGAGCGCGGTTTGGAATCCCGCCGTCGCAGATTCCATCATCACATCGAGGATGATCAGGTTCGGTTTTTCGCTTTTTACCGCTGCAAGACCTTCTACGCTCGAACGTGCTTCGACAACCTGATAGCCTGCGCTTTCAAGAATGAGACGCGATGCAAGCGCAATATCGGGATCGTCATCAATAATCAGGATTTTGTATGCCATGTCACATCTCCTGTTGGAGTCGTAAAGTTTCTTCAATGGCGGCGCATACCGCTGGAACTGCCGCCGCAACCGCTGTGCTAAGTCCGATCTCCCATCCAATTTCCTCCGGCTGAATGCCGAAGATCAGGATCTCTGGCGGAAGCATATTCATTGCTGCGCCCAGCGCCAGCGCCTCAGATAGTCCGGCATAGTGCAGTGTGCCGCGCAGATGCATATCGCGCGCTTCCATCCGCACTTGATCGGGGGAAAAGCGCCGCCAAGTTCCCGGCGCTTCCCCCATATCAGCCGCATCTATAATAATCGCACAGTCTGCGCCTTCCAGCAGCAGGACTGTTTCTAACCCCGCTGTTCCACCATCCATCAGCGTCGCGTTGGGGAGATTCTTTTCCTGAAGCGCCTGCAAAACTGCCGCACCGACGCCATCGTCGCCCCGCAGCGGATTTCCAAGCGCCAGGATGAGTGTATTCATCGCCGTTACTCGAACTTCACATCAAGCAGGTGAGTCGAACAGGAGATGCACGGATCGTAGGCACGAACCAGCATTTCCAGCGCCAATGTGATATCCGCCTGTGAACGATCCAGAATGGTCGGGACAAGTCCGCGCATATCGGCTTCGATGTTCGCCAGATTTTGTCCGGTCGGGATGATACAGTTTGCGCCAACCACTTTGCCATCTTCGATCGTGTATTCGTGGAAAAGTGTTCCACGTGGAACATCGGCTGCACCTGCGCCTGTCCCGGACATACGCGTCGGGGGGGCAGGGAGTTCGGGCTTGATTCCGCGTACGAGCAGTTGATCGATGATCCCGATTGCGTCCTCAATACAGTGAACGATTTCGACGACCTGCGCCGCCGTATTCATATAGGGATTCACGGTGATCGGCTGCAACCCGAGCGCCGCCGCCGCATCTTTCGCTTTTGGATGCAGTTGGTTGTAATTCACGTTGAAGCGTGCCAACGCGCCGACCATATAAGACTGGCGCTGATTTTTCGTGTGTTTGGCGGAGGAATGCGGGACGATCTGCTCATTCGTAACTTGGCGGTATTCCGAAATATCCCATGTGCCGCCGTCGGTGCTGGCAATCATGCCATCAATGAAGCAGTATTCATCGTCTTTGTGCAGCGCGATGTATTCGGTATCACGCTCGTAGGCGGGGAATTTGAGCGTCGAGAACAATTCGACCGTCGCTTCATAATCGGGACGCATCGCAATCAGGCGCTCGCGCAGATCGCGCAGTTCAGCGAGTTTCGGGAATGCTGTAAATCCGCCAACCGTCATCGCGATCGGGTGGGTATGGCGTCCGCAGATCGCTTTGCACAGATCGCCCGCGGTCTTTTTCATCCGCAGTGCGCGCAGCACGACATCAGGAGCTGTTTTCGCCAGCGGAATCACGCTGCCAACACCGAGAAAATCCGGCGCGATCAGCATATACGCGTGCAGGATATGACTGTCTAGAATCTCGCCGTGAAAATTCAGCTTGCGAAGCATCACCGTTTGCGGGCTAAGTGTGATATCGAGTGCGCGTTCAGTGGCACGCAGCGATGCCGTCGCGTGACCAACCGCGCAAATGCCGCAGATACGCGATGTGATGTGCGATGATTCGTCGTACGGACGCCCGCGCAGCATGGCTTCAAAGAAGCGCGGTGTTTCGACGATTTGCAGTTCACACTGCTTAAGTTCGCCGTTTTCCACATCGACGACAATATTCCCATGCCCTTCTACACGGGTGAGATGATGAACGTCAACTTTCACCGTGGTCATTGGGCGGCTCCTTCGGTCTGCATCTGCTGATAGGTCAGGAACATCGTCATTTTGGCGTCGATCTGTTCTTCTGTCATGCCGCGTTCACGCAGCGCGTTTTTCAATGAAACGATATTGCCGTTGGGAACTAATCCCCGGCATCCTTCGCATCCATCGCCATAGGTCGGGCAGATCGCATCACAACCCGCGCGCGTGATCGGTCCCAAGCAGGTTTTTCCGCGCAAGAACATGCACACATTTTCTTTGAGCTTGCATTCGATACACAGCGGATAATCCGGGATGTATGGCATACGCCCCTGAAGCAGATGCGTTACAGCGGTGACGAATTCTTTCTTGTCAATCGGGCAGCCGGGGATTTCCGCATCAACTTTGATAACTGCCCCGATCGGGCGGGCAGGATAGGTATCAAACCAATCTTTCTTTTCACCATACACGTACTCGCGCACGTTTTCGAGTTCTTGCCGGTTGCGGATCGAATTGATGCCTCCCAGATGCGCGCATGCACCGAGCGTCACAACATACGTTGCGCGTTCGCGGATTTCGCGGATACGCGCTTCGTCAGACGGGCGCGTGCATGATCCTTCGATGAAGGCGATAGCGTAGTCTTCGCCCTTTTCGGTCATCGCTTCGCGGAACTGCACAATCTCAACCACGTCGAGCAGTTCAGGATGATCCTGAAGCGAATCAACGACTGTAAGCTGGCATCCTTCGCAGCTCGTGAATTCAAAGAATGCAATCTTAGGCTTCATGCGAAAGCCTCCTCTAGATGTTTCACTTCCGCATACGAAAACGCGGGACCTTTTTGACAGGTATAAATATGGTGCATCTGGCAGTGTCCACACTTGCCGACGCCGCATTTCATTTGGCGCTCAAAGCTCATCCAGATGTTGCCTTCCGCGATGCCCTTCGCCAGAAGCTCAATCAGCACAAAGCGGTACATGACAGGCGGTCCGACAACAGCGGCGATCGTATTACGCGCGTGGAAATTAATCCGGGGAATCAGCGTGGTGATAACGCCGATATTGCCATTCCAATCGGGATAGGGGCGGTCAACGGTGACATGGAATTCAATATCGCCGCGTTCCTGCCACTGCTTCATATCGTCTTGAAACAGGAATTCCTGAGGGCTGCGCGTCCCGTATAGAATAGCGATACGTCCATACTTCCCGCGTTGATCCAGCACTTCGTTAATCAGCGAACGGAGCGGTGCAAGTCCAAGACCGCCCGCCACGAAGATGATATCTTTCCCGCGAAAACGCTCAATCGGGAATCCGCGCCCAAACGGACCGCGCACACCGATCATGCTGCCCGGTTCAAGACCGTGCAGAGCGTTCGTCATCTTACCAACGCGGCGCACACACAGTTCAAAGGTGCCGTTGCTGCGCGCAGGGCTAGAGCACACACTGATAGGAGCTTCACCTACGCCCAGAATCGAGACTTCAAGGAATTGACCGGGGCGGTGAGCGATCGAATAGCCGCTCGGCAGTTCGATTTTGAACCACTTTTCGAGCTTCGTGAACTGCTTTGTTTCGATTACACGTGCCGGAGTCGGCATATAGATCGAACTGTTCTCAAGGGTTTCTTTCAGTAATGTCGTCATCGCTTTATCCCTCAACCCGGAACCTGCGCTGCAATTTCGGCTTTAACCCGCTGCGCGTGCAGGCGGTTGAATGTATCCACTGGCGTGATGTGTACCGGGCAGGACAGCGCACAGCGTCCGCATCCGACACAACCCATCAGTCCGTAAGCTTCGTATTGATACTTGCCTTTCCGCATAAAGCGATGGCGCAGACGGCGCGCACGTGAACTGCGGAAGTTATGACCGCCCGCCACAACGGCGAATTTCTCGATCAGGCAGCTATCCCAAGCGCGCACGCGTTTCCCGTTGGTGAGGGTAAGATCAATTTCATCCGTCACATCGAAGCAGTAGCACGTCGGGCAGACCTTTGTACACTGTCCACATGCAAGACAAAGATCGCCAAGTTCATCCCACACGACAGTTTTTGCAGTCGAAGCGAGCAGTTCCGGCAGTTCGGTAACATCGAAGTTCAGGCGGTATTCAAAATGCTTCCACTTCTCCGCCATGATCTCGTTCATGCGTTGATAGTCGGCGTCACGCGGTTCCCAGAATCCCGTGAAGCCGGTGACGAGGGTTTCGCCGCGTTCTGAACCAATATCGACGGCATACCGATCGCCGAGATCAGTTAGATGAATGTCGAATTGTTCAGGAACCGAGAGCGTTCCCATGCTTTTGCAGAAAGCATGCTCCATACACGGTTTCATACATTCGACACTGACCCACACGGTTTTTTCGCGCCGCGCCCGATAATGCTGATCGGTGTATCCGGTGCTGTGAATCTTGTCGAGCAGCATCAACGAGTGCATATCACAGGTGTGGACGGCGAAGATGATGGTTGGGGGAATATCTTCGATGATGGGCTGCATGTCCATCGTTTTGGCATTGAAGGCGAATAATTCTTCGCGCGGGGGGAGGAGATATTTCTTGGGCGGCAAAACACTCGTCGGGTATTCAAGGTTAACGACCTCGCCCGCTTCGATCTCGCCATAAATATACTGACCAAACTGCTCTTGGGGTGCTACGACGCGGTGTGTGGTTCGGAGGCGATCCACCCACGCCTGAAATAAGTGCTTCGGAAGAATCTTTAAGCTCACAAGTGACCTCCCTGCAATTTTTAACCTATGTTTAATCGAAGCATACAGGGGCTTAAATTGAGGTTGCAGTGATATTTGCAACACACTTTTGCCTGCTTGTCACCTTTTTTTTGTGATCAAACCCCCTAACCTATATCTATGATGATCTGCGGAGTATTTTTGAGGGGAAATTGCGATGCATGAACTGTCAATCGCGTATAATTTGGTCGAAATTGCCGCTGATGCGGCGCACAAGGCTGGAGCACAGCAAGTGGCGAGTGTGCATCTGCGTTTAGGTTTGCTGTCGGGAGTCGTCAAGGATTCGCTTCTGTTCTGTTACGATATTGCCGCAGAAGGCACGGTACTTGCCGGATCACGCCTTGAAATCGAAGAACTTCCCGTGATCGTTCACTGTGACGAGTGCGGCGCAGATACAACACTAGAAACGATTCAGCGGCTTGCATGTGGAAACTGCGGCGCGCTGACGATGGATATCCGGCAGGGCAAAGAGTTGTCAATCGATTATTTGGAGTTGGAGACAGACGATGCAGCCGAGAATACTGCAAATTCAGCAGGGCGTACTGAACAAGAATGACGAGATCGCGCGCGGGCTGCGCGCAAGATTCGCCGCCGCTCAGGTAACAACGGTCAATGTGGTGAGCAGTCCGGGCAGCGGTAAAACGATGCTGCTGCAAAAGACGATCGAACGGTTGATCGCACGCGGCTATCGCGTAGCGACACTGGTTGGCGATCTGGAAACGGACAACGATGCGCGCCGTCTCGCTGAAGCGGGTGCGCCCGTTCGGCAGATCACAACGGCGGGAAACTGCCATCTGGAAGCGCACATGATCGAGGAATATTTGGGCGATTGGGACTTGGAAGCGCTTGATTTTCTGTTCATCGAAAATGTGGGAAATCTGGTTTGCCCATCAAGCTATGATCTGGGCGAAGCATTCCGGGTGGTGATCCTTTCCGTGACAGAAGGCGAAGACAAGCCGCTCAAGTATCCGCCGATCTTCAATTCATCTGATCTGGCAGTGATCACCAAGATTGATCTCGCAGCAGCAGTCGAATTTGACAGTGAAGCCGCCCACGCCAGCATTCTCTCTGTGCGTCCGGGGATGTCGATCATTGAAGTGTCGGCAAAAACGGGCGTTGGCATGGATGCATGGGTTGATCTGCTGATCAAACGTCACAAAAGCGAATAAGATTAGAAGCACTGCCGACTCACCAAGAGGCGCTCATTACGAGCGTCTTTTTGGTTCTTTTTTCGCGTGAATACCCTTCAGCAAGCGGTGCTGCGGCGTTTCTTACTTGTCATTCGCCGAGTCCCTCGTTATGATGCGTCTTGTTGTGATAACACAACGCGGATTTAGGGGATCAGCGAGCGCACGGACTCGGCTCAAGCCGAGTTGACGAGGTGGCGGTTGTCCTTCGCAAGAAGGACTTAAGCGCGGAAAAAACCCGCGCGAAAATCGATAGATCAGCGGATGCCGCCGGGGTGAATCCACCATCCCATCTGATTTTTCCCCTCCCAATGGATGCCAACTGCGAAAACCACCGGGTAACCGGGGCGACAAGCAGCGGGCAGCGTGGAATGTCTTTCAAAAACCTGATCAGTATCTAAAGGGAGACTCTACCATGTGTGGGATTGTCGGTTATATCGGCTTGCGTGATGCCACCCCTATCATCGTCGAAGGACTGCGCCGCTTGGAATATCGCGGCTACGATTCGGCAGGTGTGGCAGTCATTCAATCGGATCAGATTCATGTTCGGCGTGATGTGGGTAAATTATCGAATTTGCAGCGGCGGCTGGAAGGCGATCCGATCAGCGGTCAGATCGGGATCGGTCACACCCGCTGGGCGACTCACGGCGCACCCGCCGAACACAACGCACATCCGCACATCAGCATGAATGGCGAATTTGTCGTCGTTCACAATGGAATTGTCGAAAACTATCTCGAACTGCGCGAAGAACTTGCGGCGGAAGGCGTTGAATTCCGCAGTGAGACGGATACCGAAGTGATCGTCCAATTGATCGCACGGTTGGCGGCAGATGGCGCGCATGGCGACGTTGCCGAGGCGACTCGCATGGCGGCAGCATATCTGCGCGGCGCACACGCGATCGTCGTCATGAGCCGCAATCAGCCGGATCGTCTGATCGCGGTGCGGATCGGTAACGCGGGCGGTGTTGCGGTCGGGATCGGCGATAACGAAATGTTTGTCGCGTCGGATATTCCCGCGATCCTCGAACAAACCCGTCACATGATTTTCCTCGAAACCCGACAGATGGCGGTGATCACACAGCATGGCGTGACTATTCAAACGCTGGATGGCGCGCCTCTTAACCCGGAGATTCACAATATCCCATGGGACCCGGTGAGCGCGGCGAAGGGCGAATACAAGCACTTCATGCAGAAGGAAATCTTCGAGCAGGGGCGCAGCATCACCGATACCATTCGCGGGCGTGTGGACTTCGATCACGATTCCGTAATCCTGCCTGATCTCAATCTGACAGCGGAGCAGGCGCAGGCGCTCACGCGTATGGTGATCGTTGCGTGCGGCACAAGCCATTACAGCAGTCTGGTGGGTAAGTTCTACATAGAACAACTGGCACGCCTGAATGTCGAATGCGATTACGGGAGCGAATATCGCTACCGTGATCCGATTCTTGATGATAAAACGGCGGTGCTGGCGATCACTCAGAGCGGCGAAACTGTTGATACACTCGCCGCGATGGAAGAAGCCCGACAAAAAGGCGCGACTCTGTGGAGCATCGTCAACGCGATCGGCAGTCAAGCGATGCGCGTTTCTGATGGTTACATCACGATGAATGCCGGACCGGAAATTGGTGTCGCATCAACCAAAGCCTTTACCGCGAGCATTGCAGATCAATATCTGCTGGCGCTCCGGCTTGCTGAACTGCGCGGCACACTCACCCCGGAAGCGCGGCGCATCCATGTTCGCAATCTGGCACACCTTCCCGACTTGATCAGCCGCACACTCGATGGCGAGCCAGCGGTGGCGGTACTGGCGGAACAGGTTTACCAGTATTCCAACTTCTTATTCTTGGGGCGTGGGATCAACTACCCGATTGCGCTGGAAGGCGCGCTCAAGCTCAAGGAGATCAGCTACATTCACGCCGAAGGCTACCCGGCTGGCGAGATGAAACACGGTCCAATCGCGCTGATCGACCGCAATATGCCCGTGCTGGCGATCGCCCTCAAAGACAGCGTATACGAGAAGATGATCAGCCAGATTGAGCAGGCGAAAGCACGCGGCGGCATCGTGATCGCGATTGCGACCGAAGGCGATACGTTTATCGCCACCAAAGCGGATCATGTGATTTATGTGCCGGATACGCCGGAGCTGCTCTCGCCGCTCGTCACGGTGATTCCGCTGCAACTGCTGGCGTATCATGTTGCAACCCTGCGCGGCGCAGATGTCGATCAGCCGAGAAACCTCGCAAAAAGCGTGACGGTCGAATAGATTATCCACCGCACAGAACGCAGAGGGGGTATTTCATCCCTCTGCGTTCTTCGTTTTCGCGATCAAACTTCTGATCAGCCCACCGGAACCACGATATCGCAGATCACGGTATACGTTAGGCGATCGCCTGTGATGCGGAATGTCCCGCTGTCGGCTTGCCAAGTCGTCGAGAAGGTGCGGATATACCGCCCACTGCCGATCGCAATCGGCGCAGAGACGGTTGGGCGAATGCGGCGGTTTTCGATGAAGATGCGCCCCGGATCAATCCGCGTGGCGTTATTCGCATCGTTGATATTGTCGTAAGCGGGCGGCACAAATTCGATCGTCACGGTTTGTCCGGCGCGGATCGGTCCGTTTGTGCTTTCGCACGTCTCCAAAATCAACCCGTTCGTGCTTGGCGCGTCGGCGCGTCCTGTGATGGGCAGTGGATCGCAGTTTCCGGTTTCTTCGACAAATGCCGCGCTGATCCAATTGCTGTTGGACAGTTGATACCATAGATCGCCGTTGAGATCAGGCGACGCGATGACGGGATAAATCCGTGTACCAGCCGCAATCGGGTTCACAATTTCATAGTTTGTCCCTGCTCCGGCACGCAGATCGGCATTAAAGCGCACCGTGCGACGGCACGCGGCTTCGATGGTTGGGTCGGGCGGCGGGGGTGTTGGTGTGACGAACCGCGCTTGATAGGCGATCAGTGCGGCGGCGTAGCTTTCGGCGGTGATCGGTGCAGTCAGCCGGAAACGTGCGGGCAAGTTATTGATCGGCATCGCCGCCAAACTCACCGCGTCAAAGGGTTCAGGCTCGGTCGATACGCCCACACGATAAAGCGATCCTGCCGGAAGAAAAACACCATCCGCAAAAACGACTTCACCCGTAAGGATGCTGATTTCAAGCGCCGTTGTGCTTGACGCCTGCATAAAGACGGTGCCAGCGATCGTCATCGACTGCCCGTTGATTGTAAACGCCACTGGATCGGTAATATTCGGCGTTTGCAGCAGGATTCCGCTTTCCGGCGTTGCCGCGCATGGCGCATCATCTTCCCCTGTACTGATCTCGATCACCTCAAACGGATGTAGATAACGCTCCGTTTCCGGGTCGCGGATCACAGTAAGCGTATTCACATCTCCGGTCACATTGATCACATCTTGCGCCACCCATCCGATTAAATCAGGCGCACTGCGCTGTGGAACAATCACACGCAGCCATGAATTATCCGCGATCCGTCCATTCGCGGTCAGCGAGTCGCGCACGCCGACTTGTGTCACGATCGGCGCGGTAGAATCCGGTTGTGTTCGTACATTTAGAGTTCCCGTTGCGGCGATCAAGACTTCGTTGGTAGGCGGCGCAAGGTTCGTGATTTGTGCCGTACCGAATGCAAATATCACCACACTTTGCTGATCTGCCGTTGGCAGTGTGCCTTGAATCCGTGCGATTGCGGCGCTGTATTCACTGCCACCGCCCACCTGAAGCACCTGAATCAACTCGGCATCGACGATATTTCCCGTCTGCGAAAAGAGTGTTTCCCCGCCAAACCCCTGAGCCGTGACCGACCCATTCCCGAAACACGCTTGATCGCGCCCGGTGTTCAAACATGCCGAACCCGCCCGCGCCAGCGCGAGGATCACATCGGCAGGGCAAGACTGCTGTGCCATCAACGGCGCGGCAGAAACGATGATGAGCAAAAAGAGGATCAGAATCAGCTTTTTCACGGGCAGTCTCCTCCGGTGGGTCGTGCGCTTTTTTCAAGCATACTGTAAACGCCAAGACCCGTAGGGGATGCGGCGGGAATCCGTTTGTATGACGTTAAACAGCGGCGTGGGCGCAAAATTTCGTTCCCTTCTATACTGCAAATTAGAACCTGCGGATTAAGTCGGGACGGACAGTGATTGTTATGAAACGACTATTGCCCCTGTTGATCGTCCTTTTCGCGTTTTTGATCGGCATTTTTGCCCTTTCTGGAGCGGCATTCGGGCAAACAGGCTCGGACGAACTCTTGCGTTCGTACCGCGTAATCGGGCGGGAACGCCCGACAGGAATCCTCTACGATTCGAATTTTGACAGGTTTGCTTGGACAACCCCCGATGGGGAGCTTGTTCTGGTGGACGCCCGTACTTATCAACCCATCCGTTCTCTCTATGAAACTTTCGATTATGCGCGTCACTACGCGTTCAGTCATGATGGGCGGTGGATCGCCGTCGCCAATGGGCGCATCGTGGATCTGATCAGCACCGAGACGGGCGAAATCGTCGCTTCGATTGAGCCGAACGGATCACGCGGAATCGAATCGCCGCTGATCTTTAGCGACGATGATACGTATCTTCTAATGAGCGTCGTCGTACCGGAACGCCCGGAACTCCGCCGCAGCGAAAACGATACGACGATCACCCCGTGGTTATGGGATTTGCCAAACGCCCGCGACGAAGCGCGCTCCAGTCTGCCGAATCGTGTCGACGCGCTGCCGTTCTTCGATAATCGCAACGGTTTTATTCTCGGACCGGGCAACATTATCCTTGCGGCGCTTCCCCGGCGGATGCAAATCTTCGATGCGGATATTGACCTGTTCACCCCGCTCGGTGAAATCCAAACCGAGCGCTTTGAACAAGACCCGGTTGATGTGTGGTTCAGCGAATTTGATGACCTGATCTATCACCGACCTGTCAACAGCCGCACGATGTATCAAGTGGATGGGCGCACAGGCACGGTGACGCCGATTCCACTCGGCACAGCGCTGAGCGCTGTCGGAATGCGCGAACTTGACTCGATCCGGTTTGGCAGCAGCGCATCTGTGATCGGTGAGCCGAGCAGCCGCACAGGAAATTCGCTCTTGCGGGCGCTGCTCGGCACAGAGTATCAGCGCAGCTACGGCGATCATCCGCTCACGGTGATGTTGATCGACCAACTGAACCCGATCACCGTTTCGTCGGATCAAACCGGGTTGTTGATCTATATCCTAGATGAGACGACCGGACGCGGCACATTCGACGTGATCCAGCCGGGTGAAGCGATCCGTTACGCCATCAATGAGGATCGCACCAAGATCGCCATCCGTGAATCGAGCGGCTTGCAGGCGGTCACGATTTATGATCTGGCAACGGGAGTGCATCTCAATCAATTCATTCCATCGCTGCCGGATAACGGACGGCGCGATCTCGTTCAGTGGGTGGGCGATGAATTAATCGTCGGCATGGAGCGCTTCAACGCTGTTACTGGCGCGGTCATCGCTGCCGAACTGGAATACAGCGAATTCATTGATTTCACGTTCAGCACTGATAACGGCACATTGATCACATGGGTGCCGCGTGCCGATGGCAGCGCCGAATGGTGGCGTTGGGACTTGGAAACTGAGCAGGTGATCCAGCGCGGCACGCCAAGTACCTACGGCACCGCAATCAGCACAATTGGAACGCTTGGCGAACGCGGGCTGTTTTCGATTCAATACATGCAGCCGGATGGGTCGATTTTGCGCGGTGTCGAAATCGTGGATGCATTGGCGGACACCCGCGAGGCGTTCTTCTTTGAAGAATTTATGGATCGCACGATCGAGCTTGTCCAGCCCAGTCCCGATTGGCAGCATTTCCTCGTCGTATACGGGGAAGATTACCGCAACCGTGAACCCGGTGTCGAAGTGGTGATTTATCGCTTTGGCGAGGGCATGATCTGGCATTATGCCGGGTCAGATTTGCCGTATCGTTCGAGCCGTGATTACGGCTGGATCGACAGCGACACTGCATACATAGCAGGACAAGATTTCGGGGATGAACTGCCGGATCGCGTGTACGGGCTGGAGTTTGATCCGTCCGGTGTTCCGGCGTGTCTAGTCGAATCATTCCCGGATGACTGGACGCGTTGGCGTGACCTCTGGGAGCACCTGACGCTCACGATCTCGTCAAACCGTTTGATGCTGTTGGCGCGTGAGTTATGTAGTGTGCTGCCTACGGATGTTTCTGGTGTTGAGGCGGTTTTCTTCCCGACTGCGACCCC
>CALBRY010000610.1 GCA_937927665.1 uncultured Chloroflexota bacterium | reverse complement strand
GAGCGCACGGTTCACATCCGTGAGGTCATAGGTTCGAGTCCTATAGGGCCCACAACACGCGAAAAAGCGACCTAGATCAGGTCGCTTTTTTTGATTCATACGGGAAGATGAGGTTCGAGTCCGGGGAATAGGACCCCTTGAAAGAAGTTGCTCTTAACGGTGAAACAATTCATAAACAAGGTTTCTGCATTTCAGCACATCGTTCGATTCCGAGTTGTGGAGTCCGAGAGAAGCGAAGCCCTTGAGAACCGTCTCAAGGGCTTTTTTGTTGCGTGGCGCAGGTTCGAATCCTAGCTGTGGGAGTACTACCCAGTTGGGCATTAAGGCTACAACAAAAGTTCGAGTCCTCTACTATTCATCTCATCACACGCGAAAAATCGACCGATATAGAAGATACGACTCGAACAAAGCCTTGCACACGCAGATCTTTGTGTTTTTCATGGGGCATCAAGCATCGTACAGCCCCACGTGTTCGCTGTGTTTACTACGACAACTACGCTTGATAAGGTGTCCTACTGGCATCCTATCAAGCGTGTATCGTAATTGCAGAAACGGGTTACTGTAATGCTTCGTTGAGGAAGGCGATCACCGCCGCGATGTTTTCCGCCGTGCGGAATTCGCTGGTCGCGTGTCCCGCGCCGTCGATAAAGGTCAGGGTCACATTGTCCTCGCCAATCACATCGATCAGCGCGTCATACAATTGCTGGCTTTGTTCGGGGGGAACATTGCAGTCGGCTGTGCCATGCTGGATGAAGAACGGGGGATCATCATCGCTCACATAGGTGATCGGGTTGGCGGCAGCCGCCAGTTCCGGGAGAGTTTGAATTTCCGCGCCGAGATACATCGACTCAGGCGAATTGGCAGCATCATGGTTTTCGGCGCTGGTGGGGCATACATCATCTGCCGCGAACTGGGTATCCATTTCCAGGAAATCGAGCGGACCAAACTGATCAACCACTGCCTGAACGCGGCTGGAGACACCTTCGTTGCCCAGATCAGGATTGTCGAACTCCCCGACATCGCCGCTGATGCCGAGCATCGCGGCTAAATTGCCGCCTGCCGACCCACCCCAAGCCGCAAAGCGATCCGGATCGAGGTTATAGGTGCCGGCGTTGGCACGCAGCCAGCGGACAGCGGCTTTGACATCTTCGACTGCTGCCGGGAAAATTGCTTCGCCGCTGAGACGGTAATTCAGGCTGGCAACCGCGTAGCCTGCTGCCACGACCGGGTCAATCTCGTCTGCACCGTACATCGTATTATCGCCCATCATGAAGCCACCGCCGTGAATGAAGATCACGAGCGGGAATGGGGCGTCCCCGTCTTCGGGCACATATAATGTGAGCGTTTGCGCTTCCGAGAGATCGGCATAGGGCGCATTGTTGAGTACAGGAGTGAGGGTCGTGGGGGTTCCTCCCATGCCACCACCTGCTGGTCGCCCTTGTTGAGCGGAAACGACACCCACACTCACCAAGAGCATGAAACCCAACACCAACGCGAAACGTTTTGCGAGCACCATGTGTGTGAACCTTTCTGTAGAGGACATTCAACAGACGTCAGCATACTCATTCCGCCGGGCTAAAACCTAAAATGCAGCCAAAGAATCCTTAACTCAGCTTAAATTTGCTTTATCCCGTGATGTTTTGAGCGGATAATGACGATAGTGAAGTGAAACGAGCAGTGTTATGGCAACAATTATCCTGATCGAGGACGATCCCCTGATCCTGCTTCCCCTAACGGCGGCGCTCCGGGACTATGGTTACACGGTGTTTACCGCTGCCGATGGCAAGCATGGACTGGAAATCGTTCTCACCCGCCAGCATGATATTGTTATTCTCGATATTCTGCTGCCCGAAATGGATGGGTGGGAAGTCTGCAAAGCTATTCGGCGTACCAGCGTCGTCCCGATTCTGATGCTGAGTTCGCTGAATGAGGAAGTGGATCGCATTCTGGGGCTGGAATTAGGTGCAGACGATTACCTGACCAAGCCGTTCAGCATCCGTGAGTTGGTCGCGCATATCAAGGCGCTGCTGCGGCGGGTTGAGTTTGGTGCGCCTAAAACGCAGCCACACTGTCTCAAATTCGAGCGCCTGTGCATCGATCTGGATCGGCGCAGCGTGACCAAAGATGGACGCGAGATCACGCTGCGCTACAAGGCGTTTGAATTGCTGGCGCTGCTGGCAGAACATGTCGGGGAGGTGGTCAGCCGCGCGGATATTTTCGATAAAGTGTGGGGCACGGATTGGATCGGGGACACGCGCACGCTGGAAGTGCATATTCGCTGGCTGCGCGAGCAGTTGGAAGATGATCCCGGTCAGCCGCAGTTCATTCAAACGGTACGCAGCGCGGGCTATCGCTTTGTGAGCAGTCCACAATCATGAGCATTCGAACACGACTGCTGCTGGTCAATATCGGGCTGCTGGCGCTTGCCTTTGTCGGCATGTCGTTGTTCGCCGGGGCGCAGATCACTGCCGGGCTGCGCGTGGATTACGAGCAGCGCTTGCTTAGCGACATCAAGCTGATTGCACAGGGGATCGCGCCAGCGGCAGCGGCGTTTGCCCGTGACGAAAGCGACGATCAAGCCTTAGCCGAAGCGTTTGCCCCCTACGAAGCGCAGATGGGCGGTTCGCTCCGCTTGTACTTCACTGGAAACGCTGTTGAGCAGTATTCCGGCGACAACACCGCACAGAATCTAATACCGCACCCCGAACCGTCCGAAATCGAGGCGATCTACACTGGACAGACCGTCGTCGATCAGCGGGTGGCGGACGATGGCACGCTGCACCTATTCACCGCGGCGTCGGTAACAAACGCCGGGCATGTCATCGGACTCGTCCAGTTAGGCGTTCCCGCCAGCACCTTGCAGGCGTTGATTATGCAGCGCTGGGGAACATTGGCAGCGGGCATGCTCACCTTGACGGTGTGTGCCGCGCTGTTGGTGGGATGGATTGCCCATCGGATGCTGCGTTCGCTTAGGCAGCTCCAAGATTCGGCGGCGCGCTTGGCGCAGGGGGAACTCCAGCATCGCATCGCGTCACCGTCCAGCGATGAAATTGGCGCTGTGGCGCATGCTTTCAACTCCATGGCAGAACGCATTCAGTCGATGCTGGAAGCGCAGCAGACATTCGCCAGCAACACCTCCCACGAATTTCGTACCCCGCTGACGACGATCCAACTGCGCACCGAGGCGCTCAAACGATCCCTGACTGTGTCTCAGGATGCCGGGGCGCGTCAATATCTCGACGAAATTGAGGCGGAAATCGCGCGGTTGACCAGCATGGTGCAGGGGTTTACCCTGCTGGCGCGGCTCGACGCGGATCGGCTGGAACTGGGACGCGACGAAGTGGACATTGTGCGCTTTGCGTCGGCGCTGCGGAATCAAATGCTGCCCCAAGCGGAAGCCAAAGGGATCATACTCTCGCTGACCGCCCCAGACGAAGCGATTCACATCCACGTCAATCTGGCGCACCTGACGCTGGTTTTCCGCAATGTGCTCGACAATGCGCTCAAATACACGCCGAATGCTGGATCAGTGTGCTGGTCGCTCGTGTACAAAGACTCTGTGATGATACATACCCTGACCGACACGGGAATCGGCATCGCTCCCGAACACCTGCCGCATCTCTTTGATCGTTTCTACCGGGCGGATCGCGCGCGGCTGCGTGATGTACCGGGGTCGGGATTGGGGTTGTCGATTGTGGCGGCGATCCTGCGTGCTTACGATGGCGATATTCAAATTGACAGTCCCGGTGTCAATCAGGGAACAACGGTCACGGTTCGCTGGCGCGTGCAATCACCGCAGCTCACCTTGCAGCCTTGAAATCCGGCTCATGCCCAGTTCCGTCTAATGGTCGGATTCATCAACCGGCGGAGTGCCGTGCGTGTCGAAACTGGCGACGGTCTGAAACCCCATGCCTGCCCTTTCTTGCGTTCTTCTTCGTTCCAAGTGATCTCATGATGGGCGACAAAGCCATTTGTGCTGCCGAACGATCTGCGAACCTCTGTTCAAGTTGACAACGTGCAAGAAACGATCTATGCTTGTTTCTTGAAACAAGAGTGATAGGAAGTAGATTTTGTTTCTTCGTTGTGAAACAAGTGGATTTAACGTATGTCAACTGTTCGAGACATCGCCCAACGCGCCAACGTTTCTATCGCCACTGTGTCGCGCGTACTGAACAACACCGGAAACGTCAACGAGTCTATTCGTCACGCTGTCATCAAAGCGGCAGATGAACTCAACTACCCCCTGCACAACCTTCGCATTAAACCCCAGATCAGTTCGTCTGTCCTTGTGCTTACACGGGCAGAAGTCAATGCCATACCTGCCCATGGGGAAAGCCAGCGCGAATTTGAGCGCCGGGTGTGGGATGCCGTGCATTCGGTGCTGGATGTCGAAGGCATAGCCACGCGGTTGCAGCAGTCGCTAGAGGAGACTGAAGAAGCGCGCACATATGCGGCGGATGTCTCCATCAATGGGCTGATCCTGCTCGGCGGGATCATCCGCACGGAGTTCGCGGCGGAGCTGATTCGGCTCAAGGTTCCCTTCGTTATCGCCGGATCACGGATCGAAGGTCTAGCGGTCAATTCCGTGATGGTTGATGTCGCTCAAGGGATTCGTGCGGCGGCGGCGCACCTGATCGCTAAAGGACATCGGCATATCGGACTGGTCAACGGTCCGCATACGACGATGACCAGCTTAGAAAAGCTGCAAGGACTGCGCCTCACGCTCGCCGAGCATGATCTGCCGTTTGATCCACAGACCGTCGTCACGGCAGACTTTCACCCGGACAGCGGTTATACGCAGACCCGATCCCTGCTTGAGCGCGCCCCCCACCTCGACGCGATCCTGTACGCAGATGACAGTATCGCCTTAGGCGGTCTGCGGGCGCTGCGCGAAATGGAACGGGCTGTACCGGATGAGATCGCCATCGTCGGCTTTGGCGATTACGAGCTGTCGCAATACACCAACCCCATGTTATCGACCGTACAGTTTGATATGAACCTGATCGGCAGAATGGCTGCCGGTCG
>CALBRY010000609.1 GCA_937927665.1 uncultured Chloroflexota bacterium | reverse complement strand
CAGCCAAGCGGGTGAGAATACAGCGCAGTTCTGGCGCGAACTGACGCGACGTTTGCAGGTTAAAACGCCTGATGCTCCCCTGAATATGATGGGCAACAGTTGGCTGGCGTATCAGGCGATCAGCGGGCGGTTGTTCGGGCGTTCGGCGTATTTCCAAACAGGCGGCGCGTTCGGATTCCGCGATCAACTGCAAGACAGTTTGACATGGCTTTTACTCGGTCTGCCGGAAAAAACGCTCAATCAGATCAAGCTGCACGCCGCGCACCAATATCAAGATGGTGTGGTGCTGCATTGGTGGCAGCCAATGGTCGAAACGGGGCATCGATCCGAATACAGCGACGATTTGCTGTGGCTGCCGTTCGTGTTGATGCGCTACTTATGGGAAACCGGTGATTACGGCGCCCTTGACCTCGATGTGCCATTCTACGACGGCGGATCGGCATCGTTACGCGAACACTGCATGAGGGCGTTCAATGTTGCGCTCAGCCGCCGCAGCGCACGCGGACTGCCGCTCATTTTGAAAGCCGATTGGAACGACGGACTCAACGCGGTTGGCATTGAAGGGCGCGGTGAATCGGTTTGGATGGCGCATTTCTTGTATGGCTTGCTGCGTGATTGGGCGGCGCTCACATCGACCGATGACGACACGCGCGCACATTTTACGCTCGAAGCTGAGGCGATCCGCGCCGCCGTGAATACGCATGGATGGGACGGAGCATGGTATTGGCGCGCCTCAACTGACAGCGGGCGACTGCTCGGATCGCATACGTGCAGCGAGGGGAAAATCTTCCTGAACGCGAATACGTGGGCGGCGATCAGCGGCACGGCAGACGAAAGCCGCGCGCGTCAGGTGATGCAGTCCGTCCGCCAGCATCTCTATCAGGATTACGGCGCGCTCTTGTTCGCTCCGGCGTACAGCATTCCCGATCCTGAGATCGGCTATCTCTCGCGCTACGCGCCGGGAATACGCGAGAACGGCGGTGTTTATTCACATGCGGCATGCTGGGCAGTGCTGGCGGAGCGTAAAGTCAACGGTGTGAACGCGGCGTATCAGTTGTGGCGGAGCTTCTGCCCGCCTGTGCGCGCCGCCGCCGATCCTGATCGCTGGTCAGGGGAACCGTATGTGATGCCGGGGAATATTTCCGGTCCGGACGCGGAAATTTCCGGTCAGGCGGGGTGGACATGGTACACCGGATCATCGGGTTGGATGCTGCGCGCGTTGATCGAAGGGGTGTTAGGAATTGAGGCGCGGTTGGAAGGATTACGCGTGAATGCTGCCCTCCCAGACGGCTGGAATGAGTACACCGTTAAGCGGATTTATCGCGGGGCGGCGTACCAGATTCATATTCAGAGGGGGGATACAGCGGGAATTACGGTCGATGGAAGCGCATGGGCGGGTGACGTTTTGCCGACCGCGCCGACTGGATCAACGGTGCGGGTTGAGGTCACAATTTAGTGCGGATTTTGTGCAACTCCCCTCTCGGTTTTGTGCCACCGATTGGGGAGTGTGCAACTCCGTTGAGATGGTGTAATTGAATCGACTTTTTCAGCGACTCATAGCCACCCGTCTATTATCTATGCAGTACGCTTGCCGATTACACGGACAGCGAATGCTTTATCCGGTCCGGGGATTGGGGCGATATGTGTCTTAAGACGATAGTCGGGTGCGGGCAGTGCTAATTCAACTTGATGGAGCATCGTCCCAACTACGAGCATGATCAGCGCTTCACCCATGCCCGCACTCAAGCAGGTGCGTCCACCCAAACCATAAGGCGCAAAAACACCCGGTTGTTGATGTTCGCTTCGCGGCTCAAAAAAGCGCTCCGGATCAAAACGATAGGGATCGCGGTAGATATCCGGTAGAAAATGCGTCACACCAGTGGCGATAAAAACTAACTGCCCTGCTTCGATGGTGTGACCACCAAATTCGAATGGTTTGGCGACATAGCGCGGGAGTGCCCCCGCGACGGGATACATCCGCAGCGTTTCCATACATGCGCCGTATAACCAACGCATGCGCCGCATCGATCCCATTGTGAGATCGCCTTCCGCAAATGCGCCGTCGATCTCGGTGCGAATACGCGCCAGCAGTTCTGGCGATCGTAGAAGCTCGTAGAGCAGATAACCGCTCAGGCGAGGCGCGTAGGCAACCCCATTCACGAACGGCAGGTGAACATAGGCGAGCAGATCGTGACCGTTTAAGGGTTTCTGATCGATGGTTTTGCTTTTTAGCAGCAGATCGACGTAATCCCCCTGTTCGCCCGCCGCACGATGCTGATCCACGATGCGCTGAAGAAAGGCTTCAAAGCGGCGTTTCGCGCGTTGATAATCCGGCAGCTTTAATAGGAAACGCGGCTGAAATGCCACCCCTGACCCGATCAAGCGATTTGTGAAAAAGACGATCGATGCTAATTCATCACCGATTTCCGTACTTTCGGTTGAACGGCTGACGATTTCGATACACAGGCGGGTCATCGTCTCCAATACGCGTACCTGTTGATCAGGATGCCAGCCATCGACGGTGGATCGGATGAAGGCAAGCGATTCGGGTAGATGATCCGCCAGCGCATCGCGGGAAAGTCGCGGCTTGATCATGCGGCGGTAGTAGCTGTATTCCGGTTCGTCCAGCGTTGGCAGATAAAGATCACTGCCTGTTTCGTCCACAAGGGTTCCGTAAATCGGACGAAGTTTGAGGTATTCATCCCCCAGATTGATCAATAACTGGTTTGCTTCCGGTCCTGCCAGAATGGTGATCTCTCGTCCGGGGACGCGCACCCGATAGACAGCGCCATATTCATGATAGGCGCGCGTCATAAAACCGATTGCATCTTGAGTGAGCGCGAATGTGCTGCCGAGAAAAGGGAGTCCCTTTACCAGTGGAATCGCAGAATGTGGCATTCGTCAACCGATCCTATGAGCGAACTATCCATCGCATTATATGTGGATCAGTGATTTGTGCTGGCGGGTTGGTAGATGAGCGCGACGACGCCGGACTTGAACGGTTGAGCGCGGATCAAGCTGAGCTTGGTTTCGAAGCCATCACGAAAGAGCTTCGTACCAGTGCCGACTGTGAGCGGGTAGACCAGCAAATGGAGTTCATCAAGAAGCTGGTGTTCGATGAGCGTGTGCATCAGTTCACCTGCACCGTATTTCAGGATATTTTGACCGGGCTGTTCTTTCAAACGGCGAATGGCTGAGGGGATATCGCCTTGAAGGACGGTTGAATTCCATTCTGCTGATGTGAGCGTGCGTGAGGCGACATATTTGGGCAGGCTGTTGATCCGGTCGGCAAAGGCATCGACTCCGGCGCGTTGAGTCCACGCGTCGGCAAACGCTTGATAGGTTTCCCGCCCCAAGAGGAGCGCGTCACTGGAAAACAGATCGTCGGTCTGGAACTGCGCGATATCATCTCCCCAATAGGGGAATGTCCACATGGGGTTTTCGATCACGCCATCCAGCGTGACGTAAGTGGACACGATTAGTTTACGCATGGTCACTCTCCGAGTTGATATTTGTTGAAAAATTGCTGGATTACCCCTCCCCCGACCCCTCCCCGCTTTCGCAGGGAGGGGAGGCATGCCCTGTCCCTACAAGCAGAAGTAACGTCCGAAAAGCACCCCTCCCCCACTCGCTGCGCTCGTCTCCCCTCCCCGAATTCGGAGA
>CALBRY010000608.1 GCA_937927665.1 uncultured Chloroflexota bacterium | reverse complement strand
ATCAAACTCCGCCAGCGAAGCGCAGAGCGGTTTTTCGCAAAATACCCACGCGCCTGCCTCCAGCGCTTCGATGCACAGGGTTTCATGTGTGGCGGGCGGGGTCACGATCAGGACAATATCGGGATGTTCGGTGGTGAGCATCTCTGCCGATTTGGTATACCAATGAGGGATTCCGTTCGCCGCGCTAATTTCCCGCACTCGCGCCTCATCTATATCGACCGCAGCAACCAACTTGACCCGTTCTCCGAGTTCGTGGATCGCATTCAGGTGATTGCCGACCGATTTTCCCATTCCGATGATGGCTGCACGATATGTTTTCATATTCGCTCGATACCTTCTGCGGGCGCGTTCTGCCGCGCTCGCGCTGAAAGGACTATTCTTGTTTTTCCGGGTGTTTGATCGCCTCTAATCGCTCCGCTTCCGGTCGCGCTTTGTAGAACGGATCGAGTGGATAGCACCCCGATACCATCCCGTTACGCGGCGCGGTCGTGCAATCGCTGAATGTGCGGCAGATTTGCTTGCGCTGGAGGGTTCGACCCGCGAGGATATCGGCGGGCATTTCCGGGTAGCTGAGGATCATACGCCCCAATCCGACCGAATCCGCCATGCCTGTCCGTATCACATGCTGCGCGACATTTGGCAGCCAATCCTGCAAATACGAATAGCCCGACCCGATGATAAACAAGTTCGGATGCGCGCGTTTTAGTTCAGCAGTGGCGGCGATCTGCCGTGCCACACCGCACAGCGGATCTTCCGGTGGTTGATACCCATCGGAGGGCGGGAACAGCGCCGGACGCTGAATATGCGGATTGTAGTACGGGCTGCCCGCTGTCAAGCACACAAGACGGATATTTAGCGATTCGAGCAGGGTCAAGAACTGATGCGTCTCACCAAAATCGATGCCTGTGCCGGTTTTGTCGCCGCCGAAAGCATACGGGTAGCCGCCTGTCCATGATTCCGGTTCACCTGTGCCATCTGCGCCGGGGCGGAAAGGAATCCAATCGAAGGCGCTCAAACGCACACCGATTCTCAGACCGGGGGCGCGTTCGCGGATACCACGCACAATTTCGCGCAAGAATCGGGTGCGGTTCTCGAAACTGCCGCCGTATTTGCCGGGTCGATCGATCGCGCTCAAGAATTCGTGACCGAGATACCCGTGACAGTGCTTGACATCGACAAAGCCGAAACCTGCCTGTTGCGCCAATACTGCCGCCCGCACATAATCCTCGATTAGTGCGTCGATTTCGTCGTCGCTCATCACAGCATGATCATCTGCCAGCTTGTAGCGCGTCTCCAGCAGGGGATGGTGATAAAGGATGTGCGGCTCAAGACGTTTTTTGTCATTCGGGCGGGAAAATCGACCGGAGTGGGTAAGCTACAACCCGACCAGCAGATCGGATGTTTCCCCATGCTGCCGTTCATGGGCGCTGATCAGCTTGAGGCGCAGCGCCGCGATCTGCTCAACCGATGCCTCGTTGATCACCAACTGATTCGGGTTAGCGCGCCCATCATGGCGGACGGCGGTTGCTTCGCCCCCAAAAATCAGCTTCGCGCCGCTGATTCCGAATCGCTCCCAACGCCGCCGTACCAGATCGGTCGGCTGACCATCCGGCGCTGCATCCCATCCTTCCATCGGCAGCACCGTAAAGCGATTGCCGATTGTTACGCCATCGACCGTATACGACTGCGCCAGCGGAGACTCCGCGCCGTGTTCGACTGTCTCATCAAAGTCAATGTGTGCGCCGATCTGTGCCAGATAAGCGCGAAAGTCGGCGGGAGTTCTGAGCTGCGCGACACGTTTATAGCTCATCGGATCACCTCCAAGGTGGACAGACGCTCCAAAATATCGCGCAGAATTTCGCGGTCACTTTCGGGGCGGGAAGGGGATCGGGGGTGTGTGCGATCCGTTTTGATCCAACCACGCAGATTCAAGAATTGTGCCGCGCTGTGTTTATACGCTGGAACAGGGGCGCGGAAAGCGAGAAAGCCTAGATACTGAAGCAGATCATTGAGTTCATAAAATGCGGGATCGCCCGCCAACCAGAGTGCATCACGCCGTGCGAACGCCCCCGGCGCGAACGTGCTTAAACCGAGCAGATAATCGCTGCCGTACATGACCATATCGATCGCCAGATCGTTACCCGTGAACACTTTGAATTCGGGGCGGACGCTGTCGCGCATTTCAAGCCGCTCCCATTCGAGCACGCGGCTTAATGACGAATGTTTCGCGCCGATGCACTGCGGAATCAAAAGCAAGCCGCCGAATACGTCAAGATCATAGATTTTGCCGAACGGTGCGAACATCGTTCCCAATTCAAAGCCGATAAACTGCGGTGTATGGCGTCCGATCTCGGCATACGAAGCGATGATCCGGCTGTTATCCTGACCAGTCAGCCCATAAGACTGAAAGATCACCGGCATGCCGCCAAACTCGTGGATCGGGTCGATCTCGCGGCGGTACGCATCCAAATTCCACGTATCCCCCGGTTGATCACCGATGAATGCTCCCGCGACGAACTGCCCGCCGTTCAGCACATCGGCAGTCTGCGCCAAAACTTCACGCTTGAGCGCGGGATCAAGCAGGTTGACATACCCTGTATCCATGTTGACCGCCGGAGTCAGTCCGGCGTCGGCGGTACGCCGGACATGCGCGCGGAATCCGTCCCAATCGATTGCGCCATCAGCGGCAAAGGGGAGGAGGATCGCGGACATGCCGGTAATCTTGCGGCGCGGTCGAATCAAAGTTTCGGCAAAAATAGTCATTGGCTTTCTCTCTATTCTGTCACTCGGTTTGACTGCTTGATTTACAGCGTCCGCGTGCTGTCGCGCACCAGCAGATTAGGCGTCAAAATGCGGTGATGGTACTCCGTCTCCGGATCAGCGATGATTTCGAGTAGATACTTGATCGTCAGTTCATCCTGTTTCACGAACTCAAATTCAATGGTTGTGAGCGGAGGTTCGGTGTAAAGTGACAATTCCGAGTTATCAAAACTGATCACAGAAATGTCATCTGGGATGCAGAGCTTTGCCTCGTGTAATGCACGCAGTGCCCCTAATGCCATGCCATCCGTGCCAACGATCAACCCGGTAAAGGCTATCCCGGTCGCCAGAATTTGCTGCATAGCGGTGTAGCCGCTTCGCATCGAATAATCGCCTTCAACCGAGGCGAGCAGAGTCAGCCCGTGTTCGTGGAGGACGTTGCGAATAGTCGCATGACGCCAATAGCCGTTGTGCAGCTTTGAAGTTGGCGGGATCGCGGCGATCTGGTGATGCCCGAGCGCAAGCAGATGTTCCACGGCGAGCCGCGCCGCGTAAACCTGATCAAAACCAACCCATGCCACCCGTGAACCCGGTACATAATCGCGGCGCACCATCGGGATTCCGTGCGTTGCTTTGATCAGCCGCTCATCGTCCATGTGCATCGCGGGTGCGTACAAGATTACGCCATCCACCAGACGAGCGGCACAGCTTTCAAAAGCCGCTTCTAACCGATCTGCTGTTGATTCGGAAATCAGCAGGCTGTAACCGGCTTCTTTTGCTGCCCGCGCCATGTTTTTGGTCGAATCGGCAAGTCGCCCACCGTAATCGACATCGACGACAATGACTTCCAACGTGTTCGATCGATTGGTGCTTAACATCTGTGCGGCGCGGTTCGGGCGGAAATCATGTTCTTCCATCAAGCGTGTGATTTCGCGCCGCGTTTTTTCAGAGACGCCGGGTTTGCCATTGATGACCAGTGATACGGTTTGATAGGAAACGCCCGCGAGTTTGGCGATATCGCGGATTGTGGGCTGTTTCTTGTTGGTTGCCATTAGTTCACCGTCACAGTTCTTGACCGTTCAATATGATAACACACCTTGAAGTGTGAGCCAAAACCCCCGTGTGCCCCGGTAAGTGCTTGCAATCCTATTCGGAATGCTATAGCATCTAATGTGACCGGTCAAGTTAATTCATGCACTTGCTTTGAGTTGAAAGGACATTACGGAGATGCGGAGCATCAAACATAGAGCTTTAATCCTTCTCTCGGTTGTAGCGCTGCTGCTCGTGATGGGCAGTGCAGCACTGGCGCAGGATGTCCAGCAGATGCGCGTCGTTTGGTGGGGTTCACAAGCTCGCCATGATCGCACGATTGCCGTCGTCGAAATGTACGAAGCAGCACATCCCGAAGTCGATATTGTTTACGAATTCGCCAATTTTAACGACTACTGGACGCTGATGAATACTCAGGCGGCGGGTGGTGAACTGGCGTGCGTGATCAACCAAGACTACGCCTATCTTGCTGAATGGGCGCGTAACGGGCTGCTCCAACCGCTCGATCCGTTTGTCGAATCCGGCGCGATCGATCTTTCCGCTGTTGAAGATGTTTTTATTGCAGGCGGGCGCGTTGATGATCAGCTTTACGGCGTAAGCCTCGGCACAAATTCCCAGTCGATCATCATCGATGTGGATGCTTTCGAAGCCGCTGGCGTTGAACTGCCGCCGCTCGATTGGACGTGGGATGATTTCGAAGCGATTGCGCTTCAACTGCATGAAAGCCTCGGCGTATGGGCATATGGCGCACCGACACTTGGTGACGATCAGATTTGGACAGCGATGATGGTATCGCTCGGTCTAACCCCGTTCAACGAAGATGGTACCGCGCTCGGTTTCAGCGATGACCAGCCGATTATCGATCACTTCAGCCGTTTGCTTCGCTTGCAAGAAGCGGGCGCGATCATGACACCGGAAGAAGCCTCGCAGTATGCGACGGGTCCCGAAAACTCCCCGATCGTCGCGGGTGCAGCAGCGATGCAGTACCAGTGGAGCAATCAGGTTGTCGCCATTTTCAGCGCAGCAGGTGAAGATCGTCATTTCCGCCTGTGGCCCATGCCGCGTCCGGCGAATGCCGTCGGTTCAGCCAACTACCTGAAACCCTCGATGTTCTTCTCGATCTCCGCCACATGTGATATGCCCGATGTCGCAGCAGATTTTATTAACTTCTTCACCAACAGCACCGAAGCGAATGATATTCTCGCAGCGGAACGCGGCGTCCCGATTTCGTCGGTTGTCCGCGAACACCTTGCGGCGAACCTCGATGCCGTTGGTACGGAAACCTTCACCTTCCTCGAAACTGTGGCAGAAACTGCCAGTCCGATTTTCCCGCCCAATCCGCCGGGATACAATGACATCCGCAACAACGTATGGACGCCGCTGTTCCATGACCCCGTGTTGTACGGTCAGATTTCGGTTGAAGAAGGTGTCGCTTTGTTCCGTTCGGAAGCTGAAGCTATTCTCAGCGCGAACTAGTTTGATCTTCTGCTAAGGCGCGTCTTTCTGCTCAGGTGACGCGCCTTGAGCAGCATACACGGGGGAGCGGGTTCGCTTCCCTGTCTTATTTCCGCCGCGCAAATTGGGTGCGTTCGGACTTGTGATGGATCGAACTGCCGCGCGGCGCTATTTGACAATAGTTTCTTTAGGAAAACCTGATGAGCGAACCCTCCGCTGTTCTTACGGGCTTAAATCCACCACAGGAGACGTTAACCCCCGAAATACGAGCGAAGCGCAAGTCGAAGGATTTCAAGCGCAATAATCTGGTTGGCTACCTATTTGTCTCCCCGTGGCTGATTGGATTCTTCCTGTTCGCCTTCATCCCGATTGCGATTTCGCTGTATCTGGCGTTCACCAATTATCATCTGCTGCGCGGTGGCGAATGGGTGGGGTTGGCAAACTTTGAGCGGATGTTCACGTCGGATATTCGCTATGGGCGTTCGATACTTGCGACGTTCAAATATGTGATTCTGGCGGTTCCGCTGCGTCTGGTCTTCGCATTGGCGGTTGCCCTCCTGCTCAATACCAAGCGGCGCGGCGTGTATTGGTTCCGCGCAGCGTACTATATTCCCTCGGTCATTGGCGGCAGTGTTGCCGTTGCGGTGATGTGGCGTCAGTTGTTCGGCGGTGATGGACGCGTCAGCGAAGGCGTGATCAATACGTTTATTGGCGTGCTGGGATTCGAGCGCATCAATTGGTTCGGCAACCCTGATACCGCAATTTGGACACTAATTTTGCTCGCCATTTGGCAGTTCGGCTCACCAATGCTGATCTTCCTTGCTGGACTGCGTCAAATCCCATCGGAACTGTACGAAGCAGCATCTATTGATGGCGCACACGGTTGGCAAAAATTCTGGGGAGTCACACTCCCACTGCTGACGCCGATCATCTTTTTCAACTTCATCATGCAAATGATCGCGGGTTTCCGCGTGTTTACTCAGGCGTTCGTTATCACGGGCGGCAATCCACTCGACAGCACGCTTTTTTACGCGCTCTATCTTTACCGTCGTGCCTTTAACGATTTCCAGATGGGCTACGCCTCAGCGATGGCGTGGGTGCTTCTGCTGATTATCGGATTTTTCACGGCGATCAGCTTCCGCCTTTCTAAGTACTGGGTGTTTTACGAGACGAAAGAAGGGTAGCCGATCATGGAACAAACGCTTGATTTCTCTGCATATAAACGCCATCAACGCCGTGCCGCGCTCAGCCGCTCGATCTTTTATTATGTCGGCGTGATCATACTGGCGATTGTGATGCTGTATCCGGTGGCGTGGTTGGTGGCGAGTTCGCTCAAACCGGCTGAGGAAATTTGGGGGAATGTCACATCGCTGATCCCCGGCGCGCTGCATTTCGAGAATTACGCAGAAGGCTGGCAGGGTTTCGGCGGCATCACCTTTCAAATTTTCTTTGGAAACTCGTTTCTACATGCTGGAGTTGGCACGCTGTTTACAGTGGTCAGTTCGGCAATTGTTGCATACGGGTTTGGACGCGTTAAATTTCGCGGCAGCAAAATTTGGTTCTCGATCATGCTGATGACGTTGATGCTGCCCGCGCAGATTTTGATGATCCCGCAGTACATCATCTTTAATGAATTGGGGTGGGTGAATACCTTTCTGCCGCTTTTGATCCCCCGGCTTGGCGGTGATGTATTTTTCATCTTCATGATCGTGCAGTTTATCCGGGGAATCCCGATTGAACTCGACGAAGCCGCCATGATCGACGGGTGCAGCAAAACGGGGATTTTCCACCGGATCATTCTGCCTCAGATTGTACCCGCGTTGGTGACTGCCGCGATCTTCTCGTTTTACTGGACATGGGAAGATTTCCTCGGTCCGCTGGTTTATTTGCAGAACCCCGAAATGTATACGGTTGCGTTGGCACTGCGCGCTTATACCGATGTGGGGAGCATCAACAATTGGGGCGCGGTCTTTGCGATGCTGACACTATCGCTTGTGCCGGTGATCTTAATCTTCGTCTTTTTCCAGCGCTATCTGGTGGAAGGCATTGCGACAACAGGATTGAAGGGGTAATGCTGTGATGTCTCGCCGCCTTTCGACCCCATCCAGCGAACGCGCTGAACTGGCGGAACAAGCGGAAAAGTGGGGAGCATTTGTCCTCGCAAATATCCTCTGGGCGATCCTGTCGATTCCGTTGATCACTTTGCCCGCCGCGACCGCCGGATTGTTCAACTATATGTCGGCACGGGTGCGCGGACTTCAGCCGGATTTCTTTCGCACATTCTTCGAAGGAATCCGGTTGTATTGGCGTAAGGCAACGTTGATCGGGCTGATTGATGGGGTGATTGGCGGGCTAATCGTCGTCAATACGCTGATATTCCCGTTTATGAACTTGAGCGCTGACCCGCTCGCGTTTCTCTCGCGCAGTGTGACGATTTTCGCGGCGCTGGCGCTGATGCTGATTAATTTGTATGCGTGGTCACTGCTGGTACTACTGGAAACGCTGACTGTTCGGCAGATTCTCGCGAACGCCGCGATGCTGGTCGTCACCCACCCGATCTGGTCGTTTCTAGTGCTGATTGCGGCGGCGCTTCCAGTTGTGATCAGCTTGTTTTTGCCGCAAGGGATTTTTGTCATCGCAACGGCGTCCGTGTGTTCGCTGATCATCTGCATGGGAACATGGCGGGTGATTCGCCAACACCTGACGCCAGATCAACAGGAATCGGTGGCATGATTTGTGTTGTGAAGTCAGCCCACTGAGTAAGGATGATTATGAGTGCTAGGAAACGCTGCGCCATCGTCGGAACGGGATCGCGGGCAGGCATGTACTTCGAGGCGATCTGCAAGACGTACAAAGACGATGCGGAGTTGGTCGCACTGTGCGACCAGAGCCAAACGCGGATGGATTGGTACAACGGACAGATGAGCGAACGCTATCAACTGCCGCCGCGTCCCACGTATATCGCTGCCGATTTTGAGCGGATGATCACCGAAACGAAGCCGGATATTGTCATCGTTGCGACGATTGATGCGACTCATCATACTTACATCACGCGCGCAATGGAACTCGGCTGTGATGTGATCACCGAAAAGCCGATGACGACCGATGTTGAGAAAATGCGCGCGATTTTCGATGCGATCCAGCGCACGGGAAAATCGCTGCGTGTGACCTTTAATTATCGCTACGCTCCCGCCTACACCCGCTTCCGTCAGCTTGTGATTGACGGCGTAATTGGCAAGCCGCTTTCGGTTGATTTCTCATGGATGCTTGATACCAGTCACGGCGCGGATTATTTCCGGCGCTGGCATCGTGAAAAGCAAAACAGCGGCGGCTTACTCGTCCACAAAGCAACACATCACTTTGATCTCGTGAACTGGTGGATCGATTCGTATCCGCATCAGGTCATGGCGATGGGTAATCTGCTGTTTTACGGCAAAGAAAATGCCGAAGCACGCGGGGAACACTACCCGTATCACCGCTATACCAACGTACCAGAAGCAGCGCATGATCCGTTCGGACTGTATCTCGATCAAAAAGAGGCGTTTCGCGGGTTGTATCTCGCCGCTGAAGCCGAGACGGGTTATCTGCGCGATCGCAACGTTTTCGGTGAGCCGATCACGATCGAGGACACAATGAGCGTCTCCGTTCGCTACCGGAGCGGCGCGATCCTTTCCTACTGTTTGATCGCGTATGCACCGTGGGAAGGGCTGCGGATCGCGATCACGGGTACAAAGGGACGCATTGAGATGGACATCATCGAGAATATCAATCACCTTCTCGGCGATGGACGCGCCAACGAAGTATCCGCTAGCAAAGGGGCTTTCAAAAGTACGCAAATGCGCGTTCACCCGATGTTCGGGCAGTCCTACGATGTTGATGTTCCGAGCGGTGACGGTGGACATGGCGGCGCTGATCCGGTCATGCTGGAGCAGCTTTTTTCACCGAACCCGCCTTTTGACCCGTATCGGCGTGCCGCATCTCACATTGATGGGGCAGCGTCGGCGCTGGTAGGTATATCGGCAAACCTTTCGATGAAAACAGGACAGCTTGTGACCGTTGGTGATCTATTTCCGCTGCCGTAAACCTTGAGAATGGGGTGGTCATGAATTCGTTATGGAAAGCGGGAGACTCGGCGCGGGTTGAATTGGACGGCTCAACCTATGCCTTAGTGACAGACACGGAGACAGGCGAACGCCGTTTGATGGTGAGAGGAAACACCAGCGGTTTTGAGGGAATCGGACAGGGTGGCGGTTTGCCGGTGCTGTGTTCGCTGACTCCGGCAAACGCGGCTGAACTGCGCCGCCGTCTAGCATGGTTGAATCCTTCTCCGCTCGGCTTACGAACATCCGCCGGATTTGGGGATCGGCTCGGTGTGGCGACACCGGGGCATATCGCTGCCGTGCGTGATACCGGTGTCGCGCCGATTTTCGCGCAGCAGTCCGTCCGCGAAAACACCCGCACCGGGCGCACACCTCAACAAGTGCTAGATGATGCGATGTGGAGCGTATTCGCTGAAGGGTGGCGCGATGCGTGGGGTGCGGATGCCGATCACCTGAAAACGCCCGATGTGATTCCCAATTTCGCAGATGCAGGTTACACCTTTTTCACCATCGACCCCGGCGATCATGTCGATGATGCGGCGGAACAAGATGATCTCGCTGTGCTGCGCGCTAAAGCTGAGGCTCTCGACTGGGCGACGCTTGATTCATCTGTGAGCGCGGCACAGCAGGCGTATCAACGCACATTCGAACTCGATGGGCTGACGCTGACATTTGATGAACATGCGCTGTTCAAGGCACTGGCGAAATATGGCGCGGCGGTTGCTCATACGGTGCGGATGACACGCCAACTTCAAAGCAGCATGGCGGGACGTCCGTTTGAGATGGAAATGTCGGTCGATGAAACGGGAACAACAACATCACTGCACGAGCATTTTTTTATCGCTGCCGAACTGACCCGCTTACATGTCCCGTTTGTCAGCCTTGCGCCGCGCTTCGTTGGTCGGTTTGAAAAAGGCGTCGATTATATTGGCGATCTGAGCGAACTCGATGCGAATATTGCCGGACATGCCGCGATCATTCGCTATTTCGGGAACCGCTACAAACTCAGCCTGCACACCGGATCAGATAAGTTTGGCGTGTACCCGATCGCCATGCGGCATACCAACGGTTTGGTGCATCTCAAAACGGCGGGAACGAGTTATCTGGAGGCGCTCCGTTTGATGGCATCAGTGAATCCTGTGCTGTTCCGTCAAGTTCTCGATTTTGCCCGTGAGCGCTACGAAACTGACCGCAAGACCTATCATGTATCCGCACTGCTGGATCGTGTTCCCGCGGCACAAGCCTTGAACGATGCCGCTCTGCCCGGTTTGCTCGATCAATTTGACGCGAGACAGGTTTTGCATGTCACGTTTGGTTCTGTGTTGGATCGGTTTGGTGTAGAACTGGCGGAGATGCTCCAAGCGCATGGGGCGGCGTATACAGACTACATCAAGCGGCATTTCGATAAGCATTTGAATGCCTTCAAGCGGACGCCTAACGGGTAAATCCCGACTTTAATCCCACAATCGTAAAACTGCCGACCCGATCGCGTACTGCCATCGGGTCGCTTGCTTGTGTGTATTGCACAAAAGATTATGTGACCCCGGATTCTTTAATCCGAGCTAAAACATTTTGACAATCAATGGGGATTTGTTAGATTTGTGCAAGGGTGGCTGCCGAGGTGTCTAGTACCACGACAGACCGCGCGTCTGATTTCCTTCAATGGACAATGGAGAAGACGAGTTATGGCAAAAAATCGCATTGCTGTATTTGTGTTCCTGATGGCGGTTGTGCTGATGTCAGTCAGCGCGGTTGCCGCACAGGATCAACCCGCGGCGACCAGCCCAATTGTTGATGCAATTCGTGAACGTGGCGCGCTGGTATGCGGCGTCAACACAGGACTTGCAGGTTTCGCCGTGTTGAATGAAACCGGTGAATATGAAGGCTTCGACGTGGACATTTGCCGCGCCGTTGCTGCCGCGATTCTGGGTGATGCCAACGCTGTCGAATATCGCCCGCTGGAAGCCGCCGAACGTCAGGCAGCACTCCAGAGTGGTGAGATCGACATGATGAGCCGCAACACTACGCGTACGATGAGCCGTGATGCGGTGTGGACTGCCACCTTTGCTCCGGTCACCTTCTATGATGGTCAGGGAATCATGGTTCGCGCTGATCTGGGTGCGACCACGATTGAAGAACTCGAAGGCGCGTCGGTTTGCGTGCAGACAGGTACGACGACCGAGTTGAATCTCGCAGATGCGTTTGACTCGCGTGGTGTTTCCTACGAACCGCAGGTTTTCAATGATGCCCCTGCGACATGGGAAGCCTATTTGACGGGTCGCTGCGATGCCTTCACGACCGATAAGAGCGGTCTTGCGGCGTATCGTTCGATCGCAGAAGACCCCGGCGCGCATGTCATTCTCGATGTGACACTGAGTAAAGAACCCCTTGCGCCGCTTTCGCCGCAGTCTGACCCTGTCTTTGCCGACATCATCACTTGGACGGTATACGGCTTGATTCAGGCGGAAGAATTCGGCATCACCAGCGAAAATCTTGACAGCTTCCTGACCAGCACTGATCCCTCGATCCAGCGCTTCCTCGGCTTGGGCGAGCAGGTGACGGCACTCGGTTCGCTGTATGGGATTACCGATCAGTTCATGCAGGATGTGATCCGTCAGCTCGGCAACTACGGTGAAATCTATGATCGTCACCTGACGCCGATCGGTCTGGGTCGCGGCTTGAATGCGCTGTGGACAGATGGCGGACTCCAGTATGCGCCGCCGTTCCGTTGATCGTTAAGCATTCTACGGTTGGGGGAATGAAAATTCCCCCGACTCCTTGATCCGCCTGCAAAGACTCGGACTGCCCATGTCGTCAGCAGCACGCACGACCCGCACGCTCCCGCGAGGACTCGCCATCCTTCAGGATACTCGCTTTCTGCAAGCCGCCAGCCAGATCGTGTTTGCCATATTGGTCGTCACTGTGATCTGGGTGATTGGCGCGAACGTCTATCGCACGCTGCAAGAGCAGAACCTGACTCCTAATTTCGCCTTCCTGAACTCACGTTCCGGCTTTGATATTGCCGATGCGCCGCCGTGGTACTCCTCTCAAGGCACATTCCTCGACGCCTATATCGTTGGATTGGTCAATACGCTGCGCGTCGTCAGCATCGGGCTTGTGGTATCGACCGTGCTTGGCGTATTCTTCGGGATATTCCTGCTCAGTGGTAACTTTCTACTGGGAACAATCGCACGGGTTTACGTGGAAATTCTACGAAATACCCCGATGCTGCTTCAGTTGTTCGTGTGGTATTTCGTCGTCATGCTCAGCCTACCGGTGTACCAGCAGAGCCTTTCGTTCCCTGTCGAAGGCGTTCTCCTGCTGCCGATCCGCTGGTTGTTCTATCCTGTGATCATTATCGCGGCGTGGTGGATTTCCCGTCGCGTGAAACAGCGCCCAATACTCTACGCAGCGCTGACGGTTCTCGCGCTTGTCGAAGTGCTGGCATTCCTCGGCGTGCTTCCCAATGAGCGCCAGCGGATCGAAGTCGTTCCCGCGTTTTACGCAAACATCAAAAGCATTGTCTTTCCTGAAGTATGGGCAACCGGACGGTTCGGGTTGTGGTTGCTCGCGCTGGCGATCGGGTTGATTGCCGCGCTGGTGCTTCACCGCCGCTTATTCCGCCAACGCGAGGAAACGGGAGAGCAGACCAATCCGTCGAGCAAGGCTTTTGCGGTGTTCGCCACCGTCGCGGTGATTAGTTGGCTTGCGCTGGCGTTGATCAATCCGCCATCGGTCGTCTCGGTTGAACGCGAGGGTCAGACAGTTGAAGTTCCGATCGCGCAGGCAGTTGACGAAGAATTGATCACACCGGAACAGCAGGCAGAACTGACCGCCTCGCCGCTGCTGGTCGTGCTTCCTCAGCGTGGTAACTTTGACTTTGATCGCGGCGCGACGATTACGCCCGAATTTACCGCGCTCCTGCTGGGGCTGACGGTGTACACATCCGCGTTTATCGCTGAAATCGTCCGCGCAGGGATTCAAGCTGTGCCTTATGGTCAGGTTGAAGCGGCGCGTTCGATCGGGTTGGGCGAGGCGAAAGTGCTGAGGATGATCGTTCTGCCGCAAGCGCTCCGCGTGATAATTCCACCACTTGGCAACCAGTATTTGAACCTTGCGAAGAACTCCAGTCTCGCAATCGCGGTCGCGTTTGCCGATCTATTTCAGGTCACGACGACGATCATGAATACATCGGGGCAGTCCGTCCCCGGCATGATCCTCGTTATGGTGACGTATCTCATCCTGAGTCTGGTCATCGCCATTAGCACTAATCTCGTCAACCGCCGTATGCGGTTGGTGGCGAACTGAGAGGGCAATCATGAGTCTTGAAGCGAATTCCCTCCCCCCGTTCCCACCAAGTTCCAGCCCGATGATTTATCAAGATGAGCCGCCGCGCCGTTCGCCGCCGCTGCTTGAGATCGGCATACTGGCATGGCTGCGGCAGAATCTGTTTAAGTCGTGGATCGATTCAATTGCGACGATTGTCGCGCTGGTGTTCGTCGTCGCCACCGTCGTGAGTATGCTCCAGTGGGCGGCGCTCGAAGCGAACTGGTATGTCATTCTCTATAACCTCCGGTTGTTTCTGGTAGCACGTTACCCGGTCAGCGAAGAATGGCGGCTGTGGTTGAGCCTAATCTTGTTCGCTGCCACCGGCGGAATGGCGTGGGCGGCGTGGGCGCGGGCATCTCGTGGGATCATCATCGCGGCTGTGATCGTGCTGGCGGCGTTGTTTATCCTGCCCACTGTGATTATCAATACGATCCCGCTGCCACCCGCCTATTATGTAGCGGGAAATACGCCTGTCGTTTCCGGGTCATCAACTCAGCCCCCGATCGATCAATTGGCGTTTACTGCGCGAGCGGGCGAGACGATCACGGTGCAGATCGCGGCAGGTTATGAAGTTGACGATGCCGCACTGGTGGGGTTGCACGGCTTTGGGGATGACGCATCGAATCTGCTGCGCGCCGCCGCGAATAACCGCTTGACGACCGATGCGCGAATTGTGGAGCTAAACGCGCTTCTCGCCGGAGACATGCTCACCACGGGACAGCGGGAGCGCGCTGAGCGTGAACTTAATCGGCTTCAACCACTGCCTTCTGTGACCGAG
>CALBRY010000607.1 GCA_937927665.1 uncultured Chloroflexota bacterium | reverse complement strand
CCTCTGGAGAAGGACAGGGTGATGAAGGAGTTTACCAGCCACCCGTGACTTCGAGCACCTGCCCCGAAACATAATTCGAGAGTTCGCTTGCAAAGAACAGGAGCGCGCCAGCCGCTTCATCTGCTGAACCCGCACGTCCCATCGGCACATTTGCCAACACGGTATCCCGTACTTTATCCGGCATCCCCAGCTTGATCGTCTTGCCGTCGCGCTCGGTTGCCGCGCCAATTCCTTCGGATTGAGTCAAACGGGTGTCAATCCAGCCGAACGCGACCGCGTTCACCTGAATATTGAACATCCCCCATTCTTTCGCCAGCGTGCGCGTCAGCCCGATAATGCCCGCCTTGCCGGAGGCATAATTCGCCTGACCGATATTGCCGCGTGTGCCGGTTGTGCTGCTCACATTGATGATCTTGCGCGATTTTGCCGCGCCCTGTGATTCGCGTTCCTGCTTGGCGACATCGCGCATAAAAGGAATCGCCGCACGGATGATCTTAAACGGCGCGGTCAGGTGGATCGCCAACATCGCTTCCCACTGCTGATCAGTCATTTTGTGGATCATGCCGTCCCATGTATACCCCGCATTGTTGACGAGAATATCAATCCCGCCAAATGTTTTTACGGTCTGCCCGATCATTTCTGCAATATCGGCATCTTTTGTCACGTCCGCGCCCAGCGCCAGCGCCGTTCCGCCTTTGGCGCGGATCGCGTCCGCAACTTCGTTCGCGGGGTTCGGATCGATATCCGTAACCACAACTTTTGCGCCGTGCGCGGCAAACAGCACCGCCGCCGCCGCGCCAATCCCGCGACCACTACCAGTAATGAGGGCAACTTTATCTTTGAGCAGCATCGTTGCATGTGTCCTGTGTAAAGTAAACAAAAGCAATCCCGTCAAAACGGGATAAACAAACACGTCAGTGTCAGCCTTGCGGCTCATTCTGCCTCAGCGCCGCGAGGAAATAATCTGCGGTACGTTCGGCGATTCCTGCACCGTCAAGGCGTCCATTCGGTTTATACCATACGCCAACCCAGTTATGTGCGCCGAGCAGCGTTTTTGTGAAGATCGGCACATCGACCGGACGAAATTCGCCAGAATCGATCCCCTGACGGATGACATGCCGAAAGAGCAGTTCAAATTCATCACGACGGGCGAAAAACGCATCGCGCCGCGCCGCGAATTCCTGTTCCTGTATGCTAAGCGCATCGCCAACCGGCAGGCGAAATGTCATCAAGGTGCGAATCTCAAACACCATCGCCGCGCCGACAGCGGTGTTTTGAGTCAACCCGATGATATGTTCAGCAATCATGCGGCGCAGCCTGATCGCTGACGGTACTTTCGTGTCGTGGGCAATCGGCTCGATGCGTCCCATAATGTGCGATAAGCCCGCTTCGAGAACTGCCAGCATGAGCGTGTCTTTATTCCGAAAATGATGATATAGGCTTGCAGCCGTCAGGTTCACCGCAGCAGCAATATCCTTCATAGTTGCCGCTTCGTAGCCGTTCCGCTGAAGCACCTCCGCGGCGGCGACGAGAATTTCGTCACGGCTGACAGATTGATCCGCTGGTTTACGTGCCAAGACAAAGAATCCCCGAATAGTGCGAACAATCAAACCCGTATTTGATTATAATCCCCTCTCACGGGCATGGGCAAATCGTGTAGAATCGCGGTACACCCCCATTTGGAGAATTCGTCACCCGATGATCGAAACTCGCTGGACTCCGTTTGACCTGATCTTCTTTGACTGCGACAGCACACTTTCTGCAATCGAGGGGATCGATGAACTGGCGCGCTTCAAAGGGAAAGAGATGCGCGTAAGCGTGCTGACCGAAAAGGCAATGAACGGCGACCTCGATTTGAGTGAGGTTTACGGCAAGCGCCTCAAGGCGATCCGTCCTACACGCGGTCAGTTGAAAGCGATCGAACAGCATTATTGGGATACGCTCGTACCGGATGCGGCAGATGTCATCGCCGCGCTTCGATTTTTGGGTAAGCAGGTGTTCATCATCAGCGGCGGGTTGTCCGAGCCTGTGCGCGGATTCGGGCGGCGGCTCGGTGTGCCGCCAGAAAACATCCGCGCTGTTGAATTGGAATACAATGAACTAAGCGGGGATTGGTGGCGCTATCACGATCAAGCGGCGCAGACCCGCCAAACCTATCTGGATTACAACGACGAAAGTCCGCTCACCGTTTCGAGCGGCAAGCCGCAGATCATTCAGGAACTTTCGGCGGGCAAACACGGTCGCAAGATGATGATCGGCGATGGCGCGAGTGATCTTGCGACCCGTCCGGTTGTCGATATGTTCGTCGGTTTCGGCGGCGTTGTCGCCCGCCCCAAAGTCGAAACCGAAGCTGATGCGTTTATCCGTCTGAACACCCTCGCGCCGATTCTGCCGCTGGCAATCGGATCGAAAGGGGCAGCGCGGCTGAACGGAACGCCTTATCAAGCAGTTTTTGAGCGCGGCGTGCAAGCTGTCCTTGCGATGGAGGGTGTTTCCGTTCGCAGTGACGACGACCGCGCCGCATTGATCAACACATTCACACAGGAACGTTAGCACCGATGACATTTTGCCCGGAAGCAATCATTTTTGACATGGACGGACTCCTCGTGGACAGCGAACCCGTCTGGGATTTGACCGAACGCGCCGTGATCGAGGCGCGCGGAATCAAGCACAACCGCGAGATGCAGTTGAACGCGGGATTAGTTGGGCTGCGTATGGACGAGTTCTGGGCGAAGATGGTGCAGCTTTACGAACTCACCGACCCGATCCCCGATCTGATCGCGGAAATTATCGACCGCATGATCAACATCATCCCTATGGATGTGAAGCCAAACCCCGGCGCGGCGGAACTCATCGCCCGCTTTCAATCGCGCGGCGTGCCGATGGCGATCGCCTCCAGTTCGCCGCTTGTGATCATCGAAGCGGTCATCGAAGCGCAGGGTTGGCAAACCGCGTTTCCGATTCGTGTCAGCGGCGATGAAGTCGCACGCGGCAAACCCGCCCCCGATGTCTATTTGGAAGCGGCGCGGCGTCTGGAGGTTGAGCCATCCGAGATTTTGACCTTAGAGGACAGCGTAAATGGCGCACGCGCCGCTGTATCCGCCGGGATGATTTGCTACGCCGTACCGGATCGGTCGCATACTGATCCGGAATACTTCGCGCAGATCACGCCGCATGTTTTTGACAACCTGTTTGATGTCCTTGAACACGTGCGCGCATGCTGTCCATGAGAACCCCTGTCGCCTATGACTGAGACGATCCTTGTTGCCACTGACCTGACCGAACCGGCGCTCGCCCTGCTCCGTGCAGACGGCGCATATACCGTCCGCACCGTACCGCCGCAAATTCCGGCGGTGCGCGATGCGCTGCATGATGCCGTCGCCGTGATCCTCCGCGATGACGTACCGATCACCCGCGACATGCTCGAACAAGCACCGCATTTACGCTTGATCGGGCGCGTCGGCGCGAGCCTGAGCGGAATCGATCTCGATGCCGCCACGCGCAAAGGGGTTTATGTGATGAACACCCCCGGCGCGAACGCAATCGCCGCCGGAGAGCATACGCTCACGTTGATGTTAGCACTCAGCCGCCGCTTGGTGACCGCGCATAACAGTTTGAAAGATGGCTATTGGCTGCTCGACCGAGGACGGCAGGCAGGGACGCAGCTTTACGGAAAAACCCTCGGTATCATCGGCTTGGGGCGCGTCGGGAGCATTGTCGCGCTGCGGGCGCTCAGTTTTGGCATGACCGTCCTTGCGTATGATCCGTATATTCCCGAAGACCGCCCGATTGAAGAATTGATCCGCCTCGTCAGCTTGAAAGAACTCCTCAGTCGTGCCGATTTTGTCTCGCTGCATGTCCCCGCCTCCACCGAAACACGCGGCATGATCAACGCGCAAGCGATCCAGCAGATGAAGCGCGGCGCACGCTTGATCAACACGGCGCACGGGAGCTTGATCGATGAAGCGGCATTGAGCGAAGCGCTCAAACAGGGACACTTGGCGGGGGCTGCCGTCGATGTGTACGCCGAAGAACCGCCGTATAACAGCCCGCTGGTGGGCGATTCGCGGGTAATTCACACGCCGCGCATCGGCGATAACACCGTCGAAGCGATGCAAGACCTTTCGATGGGGATCGCCACGCAGGTCTTGGATGCGCTCAACGATGAGGATTTTCGCCATGTCGTCAATCTGCCGTTTTCATCCGGCTTGGATATCGACTATGACGATGCGCGCCCTTCGATGCTGATGGCGGAAAAACTCGGCGCGATCTTGAATGTTTTAATCCGGCAATCGGTTGTACGCGCCGCCATGCAGTATCGCGGCGAATCGATGACCGGTTTGCTCCGTCCGGTGACCGTCGCATTCTTAAAAGGACTGCTTGCGCCGTCGTCATCCGAGACGGTCAATTACGTGAATGCGCCGATGATCGCCAGCGAACGCGGAATACAGGTTACACAGGCAAAAGGTCTTAAAGCAGGCGATTATCTGAACCTGTTCACCTGTCAAGTCACGCTTGAAGACGGCGAACAGATCACGATTAGTGCTACACTGCTGGATGGGCGCGAACCCCATATCGTTCAGATCAATGATTACCGGATGAACTTTGTTCCGGAAGGTCATCTCTTGATCATGGGGAGTTTTGATCAACCCGGCGTCATCGGGCGCGTTGGCACGATGATGGCGATCAACGGGGTAAATATCGCAAGCTGGCATACCGGACGCGCGACCCCCGGCGGGCATACGCTGACGATCTTGACGCTTGATGAACCGATGCCCGAACCGCTTTTAACCGAACTGCGCCAGCAGGACTTTGTCCGTCACGCACATCAAATAAGGCTGTGAGGAAAACCATGAGAGCCGATCTGGATGCACTTCGCCCGCCGCCCAAAAATATGCCCAACTCGATCAATGCGGTCGCCGAGCGATCCTACCGCCTGCCGCCGATCCTTGATCTCGTCTGGGTAATCGGGTTGATGGTCTACATTGCCGCCGGAATGCCGCTTGCGCCTTTTCACGCCGATGAGTCGATGCAGATTTACACCAGCCAAGACTTTTGGACGGTGTTTATTGATGAAGACCTCGAAGACGTTATCACCAACCCGCCGTATAACCTCGACAGCGATGCACAACTTCGCATCCTAAACGGATCAGTCAACCGCTACACGATCGGGTTGGCGTGGATGCTCAACGATCAATCGCGGCGCGATCTCCCGCAATCACCCGGTTGGAATTGGGGTGTGAGCTACGAGGACAATATCGATAAAGGCTACCGCCTTGATCCCGATCTGCTTAATCTATCGCGCCTGCCTTCAACCATTTTCTTGATGCTGTGCGTGCCGTTGATGGGTTGGCTCGGTCGCGGCGCAGGGGGGCGCATCGGTTTCTTTGTGGCGACAGCGTTGTTCGTCTTTAGTCCACCGATTCTGCTCAACGGGCGGCGCGCCATGCAAGAAGGCTCGATGCTGTTCTTCGGCTTGTTAACGATTGGCACCGCCGCGTTGATCGCGCAAACCCGGACGCGTAGGCAGCAGACAGGATGTCTGTTCTGGCTGTTTTTCGTCGTCGCATCCGCGCTCACGGTCGCCAGCAAGCACACCGGAATCGTGTTCGTGGCGGGCGGGTTCGGCTGGATTTTGATCGGCGATATTGTCCGGCTGACCGCGCGCGGAATTCCCGCGCTCATTAACTTGGTCGTCGGGCTTTTCGTCGCGCTGGTCGTGACTGCCGCGTTAACATTCGCACTGTTGCCCGCCTTGTGGAATGAAAACCCGCTCCAACGAATCGAAGAACTCATAGCCGTTCGCGCCGACCTTCTGGAGATTCAAACACAGGCATTTCCCGAAACGGTGATCCCAACAGTGGAAGAACGATTCAACACCATGCTTGAGCAGCCCTTCACCGCACCGCTGATGTACTATGAAGCTCCTTCATGGAGCGAATACACCATCATTCAGGACGAAATCGCGGCTTACGAAGCCTCTCCTTTGAGCGGAATCTCATGGGATCAAGCAGGCGTTCTGCCAACCGTCTTGGCGCTGTTGGGGATTGGCTTGGCGCTTGTCGCCTTAATGAATCCGAGGACTGAACGGCGGGTGTTCAGCGCCGGAATACTGGTATGGCTCGGCGTGACAGTGGCGGCGCTGGCGTTTAATCCGCTGGAATGGCAGCGCTATTATCTGCCCCTGCTGCCGATTACATTTTTGCTGGTCACACTGGCGATCGGCGCACTGCTCACACCGCGCCGTGTGCCCGTGGTGATCGAACCTGCCGCGTCCACCGATGTTATCCAATCGTTCCGTTAGGAGAACATGACATGCGCTCCATGCGTCTGCTCGTTTTTGTGCTTGTGATCGCGGTTTCCGCCTGCACCAGTGAACCTACCCCCGCGCCGACCAATACCGCGCCGCCGACTTCAGAAGCGCCGCCCGAAGTAACCGCACCGCCGGATTCGTCCGGTGTGCTGGCGACGACAGCGGCGGAAAATCAGGTAGTCATTACACCCGTGCCGGTGGGTACGGTCAGCATCGCGGATAACAGCGGCACACCCAATTTCACCCCCGCGCCGCTCGATTTCACCACCGTGGTGTATGCGCGCTACGGCGGAATCACCGGAGAACGCACGATCGTTCGCCTGTTCAGTGATGGGCGGTTGGTGATCGATGACGCGGAATATCAAGTGACCCCGGCTGAAGTCGAATCGATCCGCGCCGCGCTCGATCGCATCCAGTTCTACGATATTCGCGGGACGTTCTCAGGTCCGGCGGTTCAACCGGATGCCTATCAATACAGTATCGGCGTTTCCGGCTCACGCGGAGCGCTCACGATCACCATGCAAGAAGGTTATATTCCGCCGGAACTGCAAGGGATCATCGATACTTTTAACCAGTTTGTGACGAACGTTCAGCAGGGATCATAAGCCGCCCTTTTCCTCTCTAGCTCCCCTGCCCCTCTCCGTCGCGTAAGCGATGGAGAGGGAAAAGCATGTTTTAGCGCGCAACCAATTTCGTAAACAACACGTATAGAGATGTGCTTCGTCATAACGGGAAGAGGATTGAGTTATGAAAGAACGCACGATCGAAGTACGCAATCTTTTATTTTCGATGCATCTGCTGATGTACGGGTTCCTCGGCGTCATCACACTGGGCAACTCCAATTCGTACAGCAGCAATCCATTCGGCGCGATTTTCGTCCTGTGGTCGGTTCTCTTCTTCCTGCACATGCGTTCCTATTTCCTCGACCGGGGGCGCACTAACGGCATCCGCGATGAGCGAACGGCATACCGCGACGGTTTTAACGATGCGGTGCGCATGACGCGAGAAGGTCAAGATGTGCCCGATCGCTTGATGATCGATAACGATGGCGAACTGGTCGAAGAATCAAAACCAGAAAAGCGAAAGTATCGCTAAATATCAGCACGTTAGAGGAGAGCAGTCAATCGTGCAGCGGCGAATGATTTCACTAACCGACTTTTTGATCGGCGCACATACAGCGGCGTATGTGCTGTTTTCGGGGCTGATGTTTCTGGGAAGCCTCTCGTACGGGTTTTATCAATCGTCTTCCGTAAGTCCGATCCTGCCGATGTATCTAATCTGGACGGCGGCATTCATCCTGCACGGATGGACGTATTTTCTCAGCAAGGTGCGTGATGCGAAAGCGGCACGCGGCAGTACGTCGATTCAAGACGAGCGTCAAGCATACCGCGACGGCTTCAACGATGCCGTCCGCATGATCCGCGACGGTCAAGACATCCCCAATCGTTTGATGATCGACAACGACGGCGAATTGATCGAAGAACAGGCAGCAGGCAAACGTAAGTATCGCTCGTGAGAAGAAGAAAGGTTTTGACGATGATCACGGATCGTCAGAGAATACGCCGCGATTTCTTGATGACCATGCACACCATCGCATATGGGTTGCTGTGGGTAAGCGCATTTAACCTATCAATACGCCAGACAGGCGTCTCCGTCATAATCCCGATCGTGCTCATGTGGACGTTGATTTACGTAATGCACGTGCGCCAGTACCAGCGCGAAAAAGCGCTCCGCGATGTCAAAGTCGATGATCGTCAAGCCTATCGCGATGGGTTTAACGCGGCGGTTCACATGATGCGCGAAAATGAAAACATTCCCGATCGCCTGATGCTCGACAGCGAC
>CALBRY010000606.1 GCA_937927665.1 uncultured Chloroflexota bacterium | reverse complement strand
ATGCAACCGTTACACGGTCTGCATTGCGCGGCGAGGGCGTATTCGGCATCGCGAAGCGATGCTGGCGCTGCTGCGAGGCAGCGCCGTGCGCCACATAGCACGACAGTAGCTTGGTTGGAACGCTCATGTCGTTCCTCTTGCTGGTGATGCAAATGGCGGTGTAGATCGGTGTCGTGAGTGAGGACGCGATGTTATAATAAACGGGTGCTGGCACACATCACGCGAGCGTGACAATGGGTATTTCTATCTGATCCAGACTGAATCATGAATGCCTACGTCCGTTTTCTTGCATCGCAAGCGCTCACGTATTACCAGGTGAGCGTTTGTTATTATTCTGAGAGCATAGCTACATGTTTGATCTTGCATGGCAAGACTTGAGTCGCCTGTTGCAGCTTCAGCTTCTCATCGCACGCGCAGGACAGCGCGACTCGCTTCAATGGTGGGATGACGAAAGCCTCACTTCAAGCGGAGCGTATGTCGTTGAGCGGGTTTTTGTAGGCGCGCCGCAGCTCACCGCACAGCGATTGGCGTTGCGAGCCGCCGCGAGTCGTCATGCGGCTGCGTTGGCTGATTTCTACACGGCAACGCACCTTTTTCATCTCGATGAACAACGCCAGACTGAACTTGCACTCCGTGGCGTGCGCCTGCCGTCGGAAATTGACCTTCAAACTCCCATTTCGGATATGACAGCCTTTCACGACCGGCTGCTATCCATCGTCGGGACGCCGCCGAAGTTTGAGCCTGCTGGAAAAGTTGGACTGAACAATACACAACGCATCAGGCTTACCGTGAACGCATCCACTATCTTGGAAAAAGCGGTAGCGCTGGCTTGGGCTTATACAGTAAGCAAGGTGGGGCACCCTGTGTTCCCGTATTTTATGGAGCGATCGTAATGCAAAACGGCACTAAACCGAAATATACCAGCCGGATTATCAAGGCGAGTGCGCTCCTTGCTGACACCAAAACGCTGCTTGACGCATGGAATCCCGATCAGACGACGCAGGCAAACCTTGAGCGACTGCGCCAGCAGAACATCTTCGGAAAGACGTCTCGCAAGCGTGTGGACGATGTCATGCGCATCTTTCGACAGCGATATTTTGACCAATCAGAGATTGGCGCGATGTTGGTCACCTTGACCCACAATGGCGCGCCGACGCAGTGGATTGACCCCCTGCTCTATTTCTTCTCCGCGCAAAATGATATGACTCTGCATGATGTGGTCGTCGATTCGCTTTATGCGCGAAAGTCAGCGGGATTCGTTGATTTGCCTTTGGTGGTTGTACAAAACGCTTTGAGTAGTTGGGTTGGCGAAGGAAAGACAACCTCAAGCTGGAACAACGAGACGATTGAACGAGTCGCACAAGGTATCATGGCGACACTACGGGACTATAGTGTGCTAGAGGGCAAGCTCAGTAAGCATCTCAACCCGATTTACTTACCGCTCCAATCCTTTGCACTGATCGCTTTCTGGCTCATGCAAAAACTCCAGTCCGGCAAGTTGGTGCTGCACAGCGACGAATGGCGCTTGTTCTTCCTCGATGTGCCCGCTGTAGAGCGGCTGTTCCTCGAAGCGCATCAAGAGGGGATGCTGACATATTACGCTGCCGGTTCCGTCGTTCGCCTTGAATTCCCCGCAGCCAGTCTTGAGGAGTATGCCCGTGCCTTCCTTGAAAGAGCGCGTTAGCCAGCTAGAGACCGACCTGCGCGCAGCTCCCATGCGCCATTATGTTTACAGTGACCTGCCATTTGCCATCTTCTGCTATCGACCGGAGCAGGAATGGGAGATGCGCAGCCAAATACGACTGCTCAAAACGCGCATCGAGAACGAACGCATCCGGCAGGTGACGACTATTTCGCTGGCAGATTTGTTGTGGGAATCAATCGACACGAGCGAAGGACTGAATGCCGTCCGGTCGCTTGAACGCGACGAAGGTTTTCTTGCCGCGCAGATGCAGGTGAATCGCTATTTATCGGATCGGGACTGGAGTCCGCTGTGCGAGCTGCTGAAAACGCCGCTGGATCGGCTTTCGCCGCAGACACACCTCGCCTTCATCGTCCGCGCCGGCGCGCTGGCACCGAATGTTTATCGTGTATCCAAACTGCTTGACGAGATGAAGGGGCGCACGCGCGTTCCCTGCGTCTTATTCATGCCAGCGACGACCGAGGGACAGGCGAATCTCAAGTACATGGGCATCGCCGAAAACGAAGCACGCGGCAGCTATCATACGAAAGTCTATGCAGAATGACCCTGACCGATTTACAACGAAAAGCTATTCATGACCTCGCCCTGAGCGCGCGAGAACTTCTGACGAAAGATACGAGAGAACATCTTGAGGGTGTGTATGGCTTGACCGCCAACGGACAGCTTGAACCCGTCGCTCGGCTGCCGCAGGTGCGCGAAGATCCCGAATCCGCTGAGACCTATCGCCGCCTCGGTCAGTTCTTGGATGACGAGGAACGCGCCGGACTGCCTCGGTCGGAAGCGGTTGAAAAGCTGGTGCGCGAAGCGGCGTTCACCCACCTGAACCGCCTTGTCGCGTTCAAGATGATGGAAGCGCGCAAGCTGATTCGTGGGACGTTGGACAAAGGGCTGAACTCCAACGGCTTCAAAATCTATCTCGTTGAGGTGGAACATACGACCATCGGCGACGATGCTGCTTATCGCCGCTTCCTGCTGTGGCAAGCGGGACAGATCGCCCAGGAAATCGCTGTATTGTTTGACCCGGATACGCTGGCAAGCCGACTTTTTCCGCGACCACGTGCCTTGAGTGTGCTACTGGAGAACCTGAATCAGCCCGACATGGACGCCTGCTGGAAAGCGGACGAAACCATCGGTTGGGTGTACCAGTTCTTCAACGAGCAGGAAAAGAAGGATGTTTTCGAGGGGCTGAAGAACAAGCGCAAAATTCGGCGGCAGGACATCCCGGCTGCAACGCAGTTGTTCACACCCAATTGGATCGTGCGCTTTCTGGTGCAAAACACGCTCGGACGGACGTGGGTGCAGATGCATCCCGATACCCGCTTGATGGGAACTGACCTGCTGAATTACCTCGTCCCGCTGCAAGGCAACGTGCCTGCCGAGCCGCTGCGCCCCGTCCGGGAGATCACGCTGCTCGACCCGGCGTGCGGTACGATGCATTTCGGACTGGTCGCGTTTGATCTGTTCGCAGCGATGTATCAGGAGGAGATCGACCGGGCGGGTGAAGACGGTTGGTTGGAAACCCCTTCCCTGAGCGATTCGTCCGAGATTGCTGCCGCCATTGTCGAACACAACCTGTACGGCATCGACATCGACCTGCGCGCCGTGCAGTTGAGCGCGTTGGCGCTATACCTGAAGGCGAAGGCGCTCAACAAGAACGCTCGCATCACTGACAGCCACCTCGCCTGCGCCGACGTGCTGCCGCTCAACGGCTCCCGTTTGGGGACGTTTCTGCGTGAAGCGCAGTTCTCCCCGCTGACCGAGCGCCTGATCAAGACGCTGTGGGAGCGTCTGAAAGATGTGAATCAATTCGGGTCGCTGCTGCGGCTGGAACGCGAGATCGACACGCTGCTGCACGCGCGCGGTGAAACGCCGATGCTGGCGCGTATGGAGGCGGGTTTCGGCGCTGACCTCTCCGACGAGGATTTCTGGGCGGTGGTCTACAACCAGATCGTCAACGGCTTGAACGAGTTCGCCAAGCGACAGGCGGAAACTGGCGCGGACATGCGCTTCTTCACGGGTGAGGCGGTGAAGGGGCTACGCCTGCTGGATGTGACACTGCGCCGCTATGACGTGGTGGTCGCCAACCCGCCCTACAGCGGCAAGCGCAACTTGAACGACACACTGGCAGGCTTCCTCGATGAGCAGTACCCCGACACCAAAGGCGACCTGTACGCCGCTTTCATCGAGCGTTGCGCTGAACTGCTCGAACCGAGTGGTCGCTTGGGAATGCTAACCATCCACTCGTTTATGTTCTTGTCTTCCTATGAAACGATGCGCAAGACCCTGACGGATACGATGACGATTGAAGTCATCAACCACATGGGGACGCGCACATTCATGGATTTGAGCAACCCGAATGCACAAGGCTTTGTCGGATTTACGTTGCACGCACGCAAACCATCGCCTGAAACGTTAGTGAATGCCATTCGATTGACAAACAGTGTGGGGGGTGATGGTAAACGTGAAGGTTTTGAACATGCTCTGGCGACGGGTGCAGACTTCTATCACGTGGTACAGCGCCACTTTGGTGATATCCCCGGCGCACCGTGGGCATATTGGGTGCGGGAAAACATTCGTAGTCTCTTCGCCACACTACCTAAGCTTGTAGAAATTGCGCCACCGAAACAGGGTCTGGCTACCGCTGACAACTTTCGCTTCCTACGGTACTGGTGGGAAATTGGAAAGTCAGAAGTCCGATATGAATGTCACGACACAAGAGCAGCTTCATTAACAGGGTTGAAGTGGTTTCCTTACATGAAAGGTGGAGATTATCGAAGATGGTATGGCAATCAAAACAATGTAATCAACTGGTCTAATGATGGAAAAGAGATCAAAGCTTTCGAGCGCGCAGTAGTACGAAACGAAGGGTACTATTTCAAAATTGGAATCACTTATTCGTTTTTGACCTCGGCTACTTTTAACGCACGGATTTCTCCTGGCGGATTCATATTCGACGTGGCCGGATCATCACTATTTCCGCAAGACATGCCTCTATTATTGGCTATATTCAATTCGGAGCTTGTGAATTACCTCCTCAAACTGATCAATCCGACAGTGAACTTTCAAGTAGGTGATCTTGCTCGATTGCCTATTGCTAAAGAGTCTCGCTCCGGACTACAGGGCATGATAAAACAAGCGGTACAACTGGCGAGAGCATCTGTTGTTGCGGTTGAAAGTGCACCCGACTTTACTATCCTTCCGACCATGGCAACTGATAGTTTAGACTTCGGTCATTCCTTAGCTGAGCTTGAAAGTCGAATAAATCGCACAGTATATGACACATATGGAGTCGCCCTAGAAGATCGCGCCGCGATTGAAGCGGAATTGGCGGGCGAGTCGTTCGCGGCGGATGAAGACAGCGAAACCGCCGACACAGGTGACAACACAGGGGAAGATACGCCGGAACCATCATTGTCACGGGAAGAACTTGCCGTGCGCTGGATCAGCTATGCGGTTGGTGTGGTGTTGGGGCGCTTTCAGCCGGGTATAGCAGGTGCGCTCGGTCGAGCAGTGTACAAACGTGAGGATTTCGCCGTCGGCAGCCTGCCCGCGCCGGATGAAACAGAATTTGATCTGCTGGTCGGGACGGCGGATCGCTTCGCCACCATCGATGAGGAGGGCGGGCGGCACGTCTTCCCCGCTGACGTTGAAACTGCGCTCCGCAACCTCGCCGTGCCGGATGGAATCACCGTGCTGGACGAGGGACATGAGCGCGATCTGCCCGCGCTGGTCGAACGGGCGCTGTCGCTCATGCTCGGCGATGCGGCGGCGGACGAGGTGATCAAAGTGGGCGCGGCGGGGGATCTACGTAAGTTCCTCGGAAAGGATTTCTTCACCGGCTGGCACTTCAGATGGTATCGCAAACGCCCGGTCTACTGGCCCCTACAATCCGCTAAGCGCAGCTATGGATTCGTTGTGTTCCACGAGCGCATTAGCAAGTACACTTTATACAGCTTACTACGCGACTACCTCGATTACCGAATTAACCGTCCGCGAAACGCAATCGGTGATCTCGAAGCTGATCGCAGCAAATATACAGGTAAACAACTGCGGGAACTGGAACGCAAGATCGAAGCACTGACGGGCGAAGTCGATGAACTTGCCGAATTCAGCAAGACGATGGAACGAATCGCCAACGAGGGTTATCAGCCGGAGCCGAACTGGATCGACGACGGCGTGATTTTGCGCCTCGCTCCCCTGTGGGAACTGCTGCCAATCTGGAAAGCGGAGCCGAAAAAGCACTGGGAGAAGCTCATAGCGGGCGACTTCGACTGGAGTCACATTGCCATGAAGTATTGGCACGACCGCGTGCGCGCCAAATGCCGGACGAACAAGTCGTTCGCAATCGCGCACGGTCATGAAGACTGGTTTGAGACACACACTTAAGCGCGGAGGATGCAATGCGGATTATACGCGATCTTTTTCCGGCGGAACGGCTGGATCGCCCGATAGAAGAAGTCATCAAGCTGGATCAGCAGGAAGAAGACACCGTTCGGCACGAGATTGAGGAATACGTCACGACCGAACGCATTCAAGAGGCGTATGAGCGTTTCCTACGCGAATACGGGGATGGCTTGGCGAACCCGGATGAGCGCGTTGGTGTATGGATTTCGGGCTTCTTCGGCTCCGGCAAGTCGTCGTTTGCCAAGAATCTCGGCTATATCCTGCAAAACCGCGCGCTCGGTGACCGATCCGCCAGCGATCTCTTTATGGAGCGCGTGCGCGAAAGCCGCAGTGACCGCGCCCGACGCTTGGATGAGATGATCCGCTTCATCAATGCGCGCATCCCCACGCGCGTCATCATGTTCGACGTGCGTCTGATCGCGTCGCAAGGCAGCGAACCGGTTCACCAGTTGATGTACGCCAAACTGTTGGAAGATCTCGATTATGCAGGCGACCTCGACATCGCCGAGCTTGAGATTGAACTGGAAGGCGAAGGTCGTTTAGCCGAATTCGTAACGACCTCCGCGAGGCTTTTCCGGGGAGAAGTGGGCAGACCGCGTGAACCGCATCCTGTCCCGGTCACGCTGGGTGGTGTGTCGCAGTCCGATTACGACGTGTGGGTCATGATGCGCAAGGGCGCACAAGCCTTTCAGCGGATTGTCGCCGTGCTGCGCGAGGTGTCGCCGGGTTTGTACGAAGGCACCGATTCAGCGGCGCTGCTACGAGGACGGGCGCAGCTCAACATTGATGTGCTGGTGGATCGCACCTTTGAACTCGCAAGCCGCCGCGCTCCGGGTCACGCCATCGCCTACATCATCGACGAAGTGGGGTCTTACGTCGCGCTCAGCGTCAACAAGATCGAAGACCTGCGCAAAGTCGTCGAGCATTTCGGACAGGAAGGCGCGAACCGTGTGCGATCAGGTCGAGCGGTCGCGCCGGTCTGGGTGATGGTGACTTCGCAGGAAAAGTTGGACGAGGTCGTGCAGGCGATTGACGATAAGCGTGTGGAACTGGCGCGCTTGCAGGATCGGTTCGCTATCAAGATCGACATGTCCCCGTCGGACATCCGCGAAGTCGCCAGTTTGCGTGTCCTCAGAAAGACTGATCCCGGCGCGCGTCATCTCGGCACAGTCTATGACAATTACCACGCGCAGTTGAAGTCGCATACGCGGTTGCAGCAGCAGGCTCCAGTCGTCGAGGTCACGCGCGAGGAGTTCATTCAGTACTACCCCTACCTACCCCAGTTCATCGACCTATCGATCCAGATCGTCTCTGGGCTGCGCAGCCAATCCGGGGCATTCAAACAGTTGGGCGGCAGCAACCGCACGATCATCAAACAGGCGCATGAAATGCTGGTCAGTGAGCGGACTGGCTTGCAGGGGCTGGCGATCGGCGAACTGGTGACGCTCGACCGCATCTATGATCTGGTCGAGGGCAATCTCAGCACCGAAAAGCGGACCGATATTGCCGATATTGAACGACAGTGGGCGGGGCAAGATTGGGTGATCCGGGTCGCGAAAGCCATCGCGCTGCTCGAATACATTCGCGGTGTGCCGCGCACGGCTGAAAACATCGCGGCGCTGCTGTACCAGCGGTTGGGCGATGATTCAGCACTGCCCGATGTGCAGGCGGCACTTGAGGCACTCAGCGAGGCGGAATTCATCCGCCAGACGGACACCGGCTGGAAGCTGCTCTCGCTGCAAGAGAAAAGCTGGGCGGTCAAGCGCAGCAGTTTTAGTCCAACGCCGCGTGATCGCAACACAATCCTTGAGGAGCAGCTGCGCTCGATCTTTCAAGATAAAGCGTTGGCGCGGTATCGCTACAATGATCTGCGCACGTTTCAGGTCGATGTGCGCTGGAACGACCGAGTGATCGTGGACGGTCGGGAGCAGATTCCGCTGGCGCTGGTGGTATGCGAGGATCACGACGAACTGGTGGCGCGCCGAGATGAGATCATGCCCGACACGCGCAACGAGCGCCACCCGTATCACAATCGCGTCTTTTGGATGTTCATGCTTAATGAAGACATTGACGAAGTGGTCGCTGAACTGTACCGGTCACGGCGGATGGTCGGCGAATACGAAGGATTGCGCTCACAGGGTAGCCTGAACGCCGAAGACACCAAGAGCCTCGCCGACGAGAAAACGCTGGCGCTGCGCTATGAAGAACGCCTGCGTAATCTGGTGATCGGTGTGTTGGAAAATGGCGAAGGCATTTTTCGCGGCGTGAGCCGATCCAGCGCAGTGCTGGGCAGACGCTTGAGCGAAATCATGAATAATTGGTTCGCCTATGCTGTGCCGTTCCTATATCCCAAGCTTGAACTTGGTGCGCGGCTGCTGCCCAAGAAGGGTCAGGAAGCGGAAGACATCCTCAAAGCCGCGAACCTGAACGGGTTGTCGCCGATTTTTTACGGTGGCGAAGGCAACCTCGAATTGGTCAGGAAAGATGAGCGAACGAGCAAGTGGGTGATCAATCTGGAAGCGCCGATTATCCGCGAAATCAAGAACTATCTCGACAGCGAAAACTCCTACGGCAATAAAGTCACGGGGAAGTCGCTGGAAGGGAAGTTCGGTGGCATCGGCTATGGTTGGGAGCCGGAAATCCTGTGGCTGGTGACGGCGACTCTCCTGCGCGGTGGTGCCATTGAAGTCACCTATCAGGGGCGCCGCTACCGCAATCACCTTGATCCGCAGGCGCGCGCACCTTTCACCGGGGCGAATGCGTTTCGTTCCGCGTCGTTCGCGCCGCGTAAAGCGCCGGACTTGCAGGTTCTTGTTACGGCCGCGCGTCGTTTTGAAGATTTGACGGGCGACGAAGTGGATGTCGAAGAGAGCGCGATTGCGAACGCCCTGCAATCGCTGGCGCGCACTGACCTAGAGCATCTATTGCCGCTGGAAGCGACAGTGCGGGCAAACCACATCGATGCCCTGCGTGAAGATTTGCAGGAGTATCGCTCGACGCTGGAAGAGATCATCAACAGTGCTTCCGATGATGTCGTCAACATCCTCGCCGGCGAGTGGAAGACGTTCCAGGCTATGCGCGAGCGGATTTCAGCCATCTGGAAAATGCTGGATGAAGATGGTCTACGCCACCTCACGCGCACCCGGATAGCAGTGCGTCGTATCGCCCCGATGTTGGGCGCAGAAGGGATTGATGGCGAGGTTCAAGCGGCAGCGCAGACCTTGGAGACCAGCCTGCAAAATGGAGATTACTTCGATCCCGCAATGCGTGGGACGATCAATGAGGCGCTGGCGCTCGTCGAGACGGCTTATGCCGATGCTTTTGTTGTGCGGCACACCGAACGCAAGAACACGGTTGCCGAGGCGCTCCAACAGATCAGAAATCATCCGGCATGGGCGGCAGTGTTCCCCAATGCCGCTGCCGGGAATCCAAATCGCGAAGAGCAGGCGCTAGAAGAGGAACTGCTCAAACCGTTGGTTAGCCGCGGTGCGCTGGATACGGCGCTGCCAGATGTCGTGACCTTCGATGAATCGCAGCCGACGCTGGCACAGATGGCATCCGATATCGCCGCTATCGACCGCCTGCGCGCAGATATTTCGATGCGAATCCAACGACTGGCTGCCCCTCAGGAACGAATCGAGCGGGTGCGCCTTCAGGACATTGTGAAGGGACAGACCTTAGGCGACGAGGCTGATGTCGAGGCGCTGCTGGAAGAAGTCAGAGACGCGCTGCTGGAGCTTATTCGTGCTGGCGTCAAGGTCGTACTGGAGTAGCGCGATGCCCGACATTCAAATTCTCAGCCCGCGCCAGACGTTTGAAGACAACATGCGTCCGGCGCACCTGCTCCTGCGCGTGTATCGCCTGCTCGATTCGAACGACACTATCGCCAGCGATGGTGATATGGTCACCAGTCTCCGCAGCGTTGTTCAGGCGACTGCTGGAGAAGAACTGCTGCTGATCTATAACGAGTTGTTTCTTGGGTTGGTACGCGAACGCGCCCAAATGCACATAGCGACATTCAAGCAGAAGTCGCTATGTCATTTGCTCAGACAATCGGTGGTTGCCTCATGCACAGCACTAGATACTTATCTGCCAGCGCTCCTCCGAACGAATTTGCCTATTCGCATTCGTATCCTTGGACGTACTTTTCTTCGCCCAGGTGACGAAAGCATCAAGCAGCAGTTCAAGGATTTGTCATTTGACTTGGACGAAGTCCTTCGATTGCTGGATGATCCAAACGCGGCTGAATACTTGTCCACTCGCATCCTAAGTCAGACAAATTTCAGTTATTTGAGCAGCAAACGAGGCATTCATGTCACGGCGGCTTTGTTGGGTGTAAGCGCACCGTGGGAAGCTCTTGCAACACATCTCGGGCGAGACAAGAAAGAACTGTCAGATACGCTCGAACAAACCACGAGCAGGCGCAACGATATTATTCACCGAGCTGATCGAAAGCAGACAGATCCCGGCGGAGATGCCCAAGACATCACATATGCTTGGGCGAAACATGCGGTGGACACAATTGAGAATATCTGCCTTGCATTAGATGAACTAGTCAAAACACAAGTGGAAGAACTATCAAAGGCAGTGGAATAACGAGATAAATGGACAAAGCCCTACGCAACCTGCTGTACAACGCGGTCGTGAACTGCCGCCGCCTGCTGGAAACGGATTTCCGCCAGCAGTTGGAAGGCGTGTACGGCATTCGCGCCGATGGTCAGGTGACACCCGTCGAGGCGCTGCCCAACCTTGATGCCATTGGTCGCGCCGAGCGCGCCGCCATCGAGACCTTCATCCAGCATGAGAGCCATGCCGGATCGAAGGAAGATGACGCGCTGAAACGCTATGTGCGCGAAAGCGCCTTCACCTGCCTGAATCGTCTGGCGGCGCTCAAACTCTTTGAGCATCCTGAGCGTGGCATCCTCATGCAGGCGGTCGGCGCAGGCGATCAATCGAAAGGGTTCACGCAGATCAAAAGGGTCGCGCCGGAAGCCTTCCGCGCCGAATCGGACGGCGGCTATCGGCTGTACCTCGAACTGCTGTTTGAAGACCTGTCGTCGATCGTCGGCGTGTTGTTTGACCAGACCCTACCCACGGCAACCTTGTTTCCCAGCCAGCCCTGCCTGATCGCCGTGCTGGACTGGCTGAATGATCCGGCGCTGGCGGAGGCGTGGGCGGAAGACGAAACGATTGGTTGGGTGTACCAGTATTTCACCCCCGGAGAGCTGCGCCAGACTGCCCGCGCAGAGTCCGCCGCGCCACGTAACCCCTACGAACTATCTTTCCGCAACCAGTTCTACACGCCGCGCTATGTGGTTGCATTTCTGGCAGAGAACACGCTGGCGCGCACCTGGTGGCAGATGCGCGACGGCGATACCACGTTGGCGCACTCCTGCAAATATCTCATCACGCGCATCGATGATGCTGACCGCCTGCCCAAGCGCGATCCGCGCACGCTGCGCATCCTTGACCCGGCATGCGGCAGCGGACACTTTCTGCTCTACTGCTTCGACCTGCTGGAAACCATCTACGCCGAAGCCTACGACGATCCTGATCTCGGTGATGCGCTGCGGGCTGAGTTTCCCGACGCGGCGGGTTTCCGCCGGGAAATCCCGCGTTTGATCTTGCAGCACAACCTGCACGGCATCGACATCGATCTCCGCGCTGCGCAGATTGCGACCCTAGCCTTGTGGCTAAGGGCGCAGCGTAGTTACAAGGCGCTCAAGCTCAAAATGAAGGAGCGTCCGCGCATCGACGGCATTCACATTGTGGTCGCGGAGCCGATGCCCGGTGAATATGACCTGCTTGGCGCGTTCGCCCGTGATCTTAAGCCGGCGGCGCTGGGAACGATGCTGTTCGACGTGTGGCAAGAGATGAAACTAGCAGGCGAAGTTGGCAGCCTGCTCCAGATCGAGACGGCGATTAAGGCGACCATTGCCAAGACGCGCAAGGCGCTAGAGGCTCTGCCGGAAGCCATTCAGCTCACATTATTTGGACCCGAAAAGCCGCAGCAGTTGACGCTGCCGTTGAAGCGGGGCGATCTCGATGATGTCGCTTTCTGGGAAGATGCCGAAGCGCGCGTCGTGGCGGCGCTGCGCGACTTCAGCCATGAAGCTTCGCTGGATAACCGCGTGCTGCGCCGCCTGTTCGTTGATGATGCGATTCAGGGGATGGCGTTCATCGATCTGCTCGTGCAGCCCTTCGACGTGATCCTGATGAATCCGCCGTTCGGTGCATCGAGCATCGGCGGCAAAGCCTATATCGAGGCGCACTATCCGCGCACCAAGAATGACCTGTACGCCGCGTTTGTGGAGCGCGGGCTGGAACTGCTGCGACCGGGCGGCTACCTCGGCGCGATCACCAGCCGCACCGGGTTTTTCCTGAGCAGCTTCCAGAAGTGGCGCGAAGAAATCCTGCTGCAAGAAGCGAACTTCATCACGATGGCGGATTTAGGCTACGGCGTGCTGGACACGGCGATGGTGGAGACCGCAGCCTACGTGATGCAGCGCAAGGAGGCGAATGATGGCTGAAGCGGTGTTCTTCCGGCTGCTGCAAGTGGATGTGGAGGACAAACCCACCGCACTTGAGGCGCAGGTTGTTGCACTTAACGACGGAGATGATGCAGAGAATTCATTTTCTATAGCTCAAAGCATCTTTGAATCCATACCGAATAGTCCTTTTGCATACTGGGTTAGTCCAAACGCGCTCAACATTTTCGCTGAAGTGCCTTCCCTTGAGAATGAGGTGCGATTTGCTCGGCTCGGTCTAACAACACTGGATGACACAAGATTTCTCAGACTGTTTTGGGAGACTTTGCCTAACGACCAAAACGTGATTTGGTACGCTTTTGCGAAAGGCGGGAGCTTCTCATTCTATTTTGCTGATGTAGCTTTGGTGCTGGATTGGGAAAATAGAGGAAAGCGCATTCGAGATTATCTTATTAACGAGCGACATGAAGTGCCTTCCAGACGTATTCGCAGCGAAGAAATGTACTTTCGCCCTGGACTAACTTGGTCGCGCCGATCCCAAAAAGGACTCAGTCTACGAGCGTTACCAGCAGGGTGCATCTTTGCAGATAAAGGACCCGCCGTTTTCGTTGCAAATAACGATGTGAAAACTCTGCAAGCCATGCTCGGTATCACCAACTCGACAGTGTTCAAGATGCTGGTTGAACTGCAAATGGCGTTCGGCTCGTATGAAGTCGGCGTTCTTCAACGCACGCCCGTTCCCGACTCGTTTGCGGACGAACTTGCGTCGCTCGCCCGCCGCGCGCACGACTTACAGCGTGAACGTTTCTTGAGTGACGAAACGACACATGTATTCCACCTGCCCGCGCTGGTAGCACTGAGCGGCGATTCGCTGAATGCAGCGTCGGTGACGCTAGCGGCACAGGCGGATGAGCGGACGCAGCAATTTGCTGCTGTGCAGACGCAGATCGACGAGATCGTGTTCGACCTGTATGGCATGAGTGATGAAGATCGCCAGTTAGTCATGCGCGAGATGGGGACAACCGTCACCGCGGAAGATGTGATCGCGGAGGAGGACGAACCGGACGAAGATGACGAAGCCACTGCACCGAATGACCTGCTCGCGCAGGTGTTGAATCTGCTCATGTGGTGCGTCGGTGTGGCATTTGGTCGATGGGATATACGTAAGGCGCTCGATCCGTCTCTGTTCCCGCCGCTGCCCGAACCGTTCGATCCACTACCGCGCTGCGCTCCCGGCGCGCTCATGAACGCCGACGGTCTACCCGCCGCCCAAGCGGATGTACCAGGCGACTATCCGCTCCCGATTGCGTGGGAAGGCATTCTGGTCGATGACCCGGCGCAGGAAGATAATCCGCAGTCGCTCGACATTGTAGCGCGGGTGCGTGGCGTGTTGACTTTGCTATGGGGCGAGGATCGCGCCGATGCCGTCGAGGCGGAAATCTGCCGCGTGCTGTAAAAACCAGATCTACGCGCTATCTTCCGCGATGCGCGTCAGGGGTTGT